>NZ_CATKPW010000010.1:0-133812 GCF_949767675.1 Pseudomonas sp. IT-P395 | reverse complement strand
TTTGTGGTGGACCCATACTTCGAATTCACCGCAAAAAACTGTGGGAGCTGGCTTGCCAGCGATGAGGCCAGTGGCAGCACCGCATCTATTAATTCAGGGCCCGAGCCAGAAACGGCGCCGTCCGGCTCTTCTTGCTCGCCGCAACCTTCTGCGGCGTGCCCGCCACGACAATCCTGCCGCCCTGATCCCCCGCCCCCGGCCCGATGTCGATCACCCAGTCACTCTGCGCCACCACGCGCATTTCGTGCTCGACCACGATCACCGTGTGCCCCGCCGTCACCAGCGTATCCAGTTGCTCCAGCAGCCGATCGACATCGCGCGGATGCAACCCGGTGGTCGGTTCATCCAGCACATACAAGGTCGCGCCGCGCTGATTACGCTGCAACTCGGTAGCCAGTTTGATCCGCTGCGCTTCACCGCCAGACAGCTCCGTGGCCGGTTGCCCGAGGCGCAGATAACCCAGGCCAATATCGCGCAGCACTTCCAGTGAACGACGAATCCCCGCTTGCTCGGAAAACACTGACACCGCTTCCTCGACGGTCAATTGCAGCACCTGGGCGATGCTCAAACCCTCCCAGAGAATCGCCAGGGTCTGCGGGTTGTACCGCGCGCCATGGCAGGTCGGGCACGGCGCATAAACGCTGGGCATGAACAACAACTCGACACTGACAAAGCCTTCGCCTTCGCACGTGGCGCAACGACCCTTGGCGACGTTGAAGGAAAACTGCCCGGCGTCATAACCCGCCGCCCGTGCAGCGTCGGTCGCGGCGTAGAGCTTGCGTACGTTGTCGAACAACCCGGTGTAAGTCGCCAGATTGGAACGTGGCGTACGGCCGATGGGTTTCTGGTCGACCTGCACCAGTCGCTTGATCGACTCCAGCCCGGACGTGACCTGACCGCTGCTGACCTGCGGGGCGTCGTCTTCGAGGCTGAGTTCTTCCGGCTCGCTGTCCACCGTCGGCCGCCCCAACTGCGCGCCGACCAGTTCCAGCAAGGCCTGACTGACCAGGCTCGACTTGCCGGAGCCGGAGACGCCCGTCACCGAGGTAAAGCAGCCCAAGGGAAATTCGGCACTGAGGTTGTTCAGATTATTGCGGGTGATGCCCTCAAGTTTCAGCCACGCCGTCGGTTTACGTGCCGTTCTTGTCTGACGTTGCGATTCGGCAAACAGATAAGCACGAGTCTGCGATTGCTCGATCTCGGCCAGACCGGCGGGCGGGCCGCTGTACAGCACCTGCCCACCCTGCTCGCCCGCTGCCGGGCCGACGTCGATCAGCCAGTCGGCGCGGCGCATGGTTTCCAGGTCATGCTCGACCACAAACAGCGTGTTGCCGTCCGCCTTCAAGCGCTGCAAGGCTTCGAACAACGCTTCGCCATCGGCTGGATGCAAACCGGCGGAAGGTTCGTCGAGCACATAAATCACACCAAACAACTGCGAGCCCAATTGTGTCGCCAGGCGCAAGCGCTGCAACTCACCCGACGACAGCGTTGGCGTACTGCGCTCCAGCGCCAGATAACCGAGGCCCAGATCGGTCAGCGTGCTGACGCGCTCCAGCAGATCCTCGGCAATACGCTGCGCCGCCAGACGTTTCTCCAGCGACAGATTTGGCGTGTGGCGCACATCGGGCGCGCTGCCGTGCCCGCTGGCGCCATGGGCCACGCGTTGCTGACGGGCCTCGCGGGTTTGCGCGTGACTCAAGGTCTCGCCGGTTTCTTCGGCATGTTCCAGATAACTGGCCGCCGCCACCGGCCGTAATACCTCGGCCACTTGCAATAACGGCATCTGCGACAATTCGCCAATGTCGTACCCGGCAAACGTCACCGACAACGCTTCACGTTTCAGGCGTTTGCCGTCGCATAACGGACAAGGGCTGCCGAGCATGAACTGTGAAACACGCTTTTTCATCAGCGCACTTTGCGAATGGGTAAACGTGTGCAGGATATAGCGTCGGGCGCCGGTGAAGGTGCCTTGATAACTCGGCTCCATCTTGCGTTTGAGGGCGACCCGGGTTTCTTCCGGGGTCAGCCCGGCGTACACCGGCACGGTCGGGGTTTCTTCGGTGAAGAGAATCCAGTCGCGCTGTTTTTTCGGCAGCTTCTTCCACGGGATGTCGACGTCGATGCCCATGGTCACGAGGATGTCGCGCAGATTCTGCCCCTGCCACGCCAGCGGCCAGGACGCCACCGCGCGCTGGCGGATGGTCAGGTTCGGATCGGGCACCATCAGCGCCTCAGTGACTTCATAGACGCGGCCGAGGCCATGGCACTGCGGGCAGGCGCCTTGCGGGGTGTTCGGCGAAAAATCCTCGGCGTACAACATCGGCTGCCCCGGCGGATAACTGCCGGCGCGCGAATAGAGCATGCGAATCAGGCTCGACAACGTCGTCACGCTGCCCACCGACGAGCGCGTACTCGGCGTGCCACGCTGCTGTTGCAGGGCCACGGCCGGCGGCAGGCCTTCAATCGAGTCGACATCCGGTACGCCAACCTGATCGATCAGCCGTCGCGCGTACGGCGCCACCGATTCGAAGTAACGGCGCTGGGCTTCGGCATACAAAGTCGAGAACGCCAACGACGACTTGCCCGAACCGGACACCCCGGTAAACACCACCAGTGCATCGCGGGGGATGTCGACGTCGATGTTTTTCAGGTTGTGTTCACGGGCGCCGCGTACCCGGACCATGCCGGTGGGCGCTTTGGAGGTGCGTTTGGAAGTCATCGACCTGCCTTGGTAAAGGAATGTTCAGCGCTCAGTTGCCGAGAACCACCCGGATCATCTGCAACAAGGCTTCGGGGCTGTACGGTTTGCCGAGCAAATGGGTGTCGGGGCTCAACTGGTGATTGCGCGAGATGATGTCGCGGGTGTGCCCGGAGGTGAACAGCACCGCCACCGGCGGCGTCTGCACCTTGGCCCAGGCGAACAGGTCGGAGCTTTTGATCAGCCCCGGCATGACCACGTCGGTGAAGATCAGGTCGACTTCGGTACCTTCCAGCAGCATTTGCATGGCCGCATCGCCGTGGCCGGCGGTCAACACGCGGTAACCCTCCTCGCGCAACAACTCGACCGCCGAAGCGCGCACCGCGTCGTTGTCTTCAACCACCAGAATCGTCTCGTGGCCGCCACTCTGCTGCCGTTGCAGATTGGGCGATTCATCAAGGATCGGGCGCAGGCTGCGCGGGAAGTACAACTGCACCCGCGTGCCCTCGCCGACGGTACTGACGATCTCGACGTGGCCGCCGCTCTGTTTGACGAAACCGAACACCATGCTCAGGCCCAGCCCGGTGCCCTGGCCGTCGGCCTTGGTGGTGAAAAACGGTTCAAACACCTGCTCGAGAATGTCTGGCGCAATGCCGGCGCCGCTGTCACTGACGGCGACCCGGACAAACTCGCCGGGAACGATGCCTTTACCGGCGCAGAACTCGCGATCGAGGCGCACGTTGGCAGCGCTGAGCGCAATGGTGCCCTCGCCCTTCATCGCATCGCGAGCGTTGATCGCCAGATTGAGAATGGCGTTTTCCAGCTGGTTGCGGTCGACGTTGATATGCCACGGTTGCTGCGGCAGCTGCACATCGATCTGAATGGTTTCGCCCAGCGCTCGCTGCAGCAATTCGCCGACACCTTCGAAGATCTGTCGCGGGTTACATACTGCCGGCGACAACGGCTGACGCCGGGCAAACGCGAGCAATTGCGAGGACAGCTTGGCACCGCGCTCGACCGCCGCCAGCGAGGCACTGACCCGGCGTTGCACGTTGGCATTGTTCGGTTCGTGGCGCGCGAGCAGATGCAGATTACCGGCGATCACTTGCAGCAGATTATTGAAGTCATGGGCCACGCCGCCGGTGAGACCGCCAATGGCTTCAAGCTTCTGCGACTGGCGCAACTGCTCTTCAGCCGCCAGCCGCGCCTCGACCTCTTCGCCGACGCGCTGTTCAAGGTTGCGGGTAAATTTGAGCAGGGATTCTTCGGCGATCTTGCGTTCGTGGATGTCGATCAACACGCCGGGAAAGCGTAACGGCGCGCCGTGTTCGCCGAACTCACAGGCGCCACTGGCCAGCACCCAGGAATAACTGCCGTCACTGCGCCGCACGCGATACTCGGCGTTATACGGTTCACCGGTCTGCACGGAATGGGCGACGCGCTCTTGTACCCAGGCGTGGTCATCGGGGTGAATGCGCGACTCGGCAACGTCCTGGGCCAGATTGCTCAGGTCCTGATCCGGTGGATAGGAGAACGTGCGGGCGAATCGTTCGTCTGCCGACAGCGTGTTGTTTTTCACGTCCCAGACAAACGAGCCAAGCAAGGCCCCGGCATTCAACGCCAGACGGACCCGCTCATTGTCGGCGCGGTAGGCTTGTTCCGCCGCCTGCCGCCGGCGTTCGGAGTGCACGAACTCGGTGGTTTCCACCACCATCGCCATGACCCCGGCGGGCTTGCCGTCATCATTGGCCACCGGGCTGTAATACAGATCCATCCAGACGTCTTCGGGGACTCCATCGCGCAACAACACCAGCTCTTTATTGCGAAACGACAAGGTGCCACCGGCCAGGCAGGTATCGACCACGTGCCGGTTGAAATCGGCGACTTCCGGCCAGCCCAGTTCTACCGGCGAACCGAGCAGATAGGGGTGGCGACCACCGGCAAACTTCGAATAGGCATCGTTGTAGATCATGTATCCGGCATAGCCCCAGAGCATGACCATCGGCAGTGGCGACGCCAGCATCAGTTGCACCGCACTGCACAGGCTGGCCGGCCAGCTGTTCAACGGGCCGAGTTCGGTGTGGCTCCAGTCGAACGCACTGATGCGCCCGGCCATTTCGCCTTTCCAGCCCTCACAACCATGGCTATCGGATAAAAACTGCATCGACTGACTCAGTGTCCTGTGGTGATTGCCCGATAAATCGCGACGCCATAACGACGCAACGCCCGTCTGTTTCGAGCGTCATCAGTCGTATTGGTTTCATATGAGGTATAGCCGATTTCATCCTCGCCCGAAGCCTAAACCCCGATCAGGTGTTTGAGCGGATGGTAGCCAGTTTTCATTTTGGCGGCGACGTCGAGAATGGCCTTCTCGATGCCGTTGAGATGCGTGCAGGTCAATTCGATGGCAGCGCTCTGATTACCGGCCTCGATGTATTCGATCAGACGCAGGTGCTCGTCGTCGCGGCAGACTTCATGGCTGTCGTCGTCCAGCGCCGCAGCATACAACGAGGCACGGGAAATCAACTTCTGGAACCAGTCGAGCAGCACCGGATTATTCAGGCTGCGCGCCAGTTTGATGTGGAACTCGCCGAGCAGATGAATCAGCCGCTCGTGGTCACCAGCGGCGTGCGCTTCATCTTCCAGCAGCAGGTGTTCACGCAGGTCCTGCATCGCGGCGGTGTCCTTGCGCCGGCACAGTTCAGTGACGATGCCGATTTCGATAAGGCGGCGGGTTTCGAACAGCGAACGGATCTCTTCGTTGCTCGGCAGCGACACCGATGCCCCTTTATTGGGCTCAGTGGTGACCAGTCCGTCGGCCTCCAATTTCTTCAATGCGGCGCGCACCGACGTGCGGCTGACATTGAATAACTCGGCCAGCGAGGCCTCGCCCAGCTTCATCCCAGGGCGCAACGAACGCTTGCTGATCGCCTCGTAAACACCTTGGTAGACGCGGTCGACCGTGGTTTCCGGTTTCTTTTCGGTCATTTGGGCACTCCTTTAACGTCGAGCAACTGAGTGTCACGCAGGATATAGCCTTCGGCGTCGAGATGCAGGGTCTTGATTGCACGTTGATTGCGGATCCCCCATGGGGGCGGCGTCGCTCTATCTATCTGCTCGTTGCAAGCAGGACACATGTGTTGGGAGGGGGGCGGTGAGCAGGCTCACTCCTGCGTTTGATCGTTCCCACGCAGAGCGTGGGAACGATCAGTACCGGCTTCAGTCAGTGCCGTACTTCGGCGAGCGTGGGCCGTACAGCAGCCCTGCCCGATGGCCGGCCGAAAGCAGACGATTGCTCGCCACACCGGCAATCGGGTAGCCGGCATCGGTGGAGCTGTTGATGATTTGCTTCACTGCCGCCGAGATCAGCATGCCGACGATACCGCCGGCATTGCTATTGCCGCCCTCTTCGCTCGACGCCCGGGCCGAACCGGTCCACAGCGTCGTGCCGCTTTTCAGGTCGACCAGTTTCGCCGTCGCGGTCACTGCCGTTTCGCTGCTGATCACCATGTAACGCGTACCGTATTCGGTCACGGTGATGTACAGCGCCGCGTCCGCACCGAAGATTTCCTTCAGTTTGCTCGGCGGGGCCTGATGGATGTCGTCCGGGGTGGTCAGACCGTTCTGGCGGAACGTCTCGTCAACCAGCGCGATCGGCAGCACGTAATAACCGGCTTCGGCCAGCGGGAAGGTCACCTGCGACAACAGGCTGTACGACGCCTTCACATCCGGCGAAGTGTTCAGCGGAGGCAGCACCAGAATGGTTTTCGGCCGCGCCTGTTTGTAGGCCGAGTAATCCACGGTCTTGGGCGCAACGCAGCCACCCAGCACGGTCAGGGCCAGGCCGGCGGCCAGCAGTTTCAAGGTGCGCGCGATCATTTCGCGTCTCCGCTCTTGGCGTTTTTGAGCAGGAAATCCATGTACGTCCCGGATTCGGGGAACAGGGTTTTCTCGGTTTTGAACTGCTGCACCATCTGGTCGTCCTTGCCCATGCTCAGATAGAGCAGGCCAAGGTGCGCGTGGTAACCCGGCGGTACGGCCTTGCCGGTGGAGCGGATTTTCTGCAGGTCACGTTCCAGCGCTTCGGCCTGGGCTTCTTTCGGCTCTTCGCCTTTGAAGTATTCGTAGACCTGGGGCTCGTAACCTTCCCACTGGTACAGGGTTTGCGGGCCGGAGGCACAGCCGGCCAGCAAGGCACTGGCGGCCAGGGTCAGCGCCATTAACGAGCGCGACAAATTCAGAGTCATGGGGTGTTGCTCCTTGCAATGGGCGTCGATCAGTTGCCCGGTTTCCAGGCACCGGCGTTCATGCCATCGACCAGACGATTGATCGCCTCGCGCATGGCCAGATCCAGTACTTTGCCGTTGAGGGTGGAGTCGTAGGCAGCGGTGCCGCCGAAGCCGATGATTTCGCGGTTGGACAAGGCGTACTCGCCAGCGCCCTGGGTCGAATAGACCACTTCGGAAGTGCTGATGTTGACGATGTTCAGGTTGACCTTGGCGTAGGCCACTTGAGTCTTGCCACGACCAAGAATGCCGAACAACTGGTGATCGCCAGTCTCTTTGCGGCCGAACTCGGTGACGTCACCGGTGACCACGTAATCAGCGCCTTTCAAGCGTTGGGCCTGGCCCTTGATCGCGGCTTCCTGCTGGATTTCACCCATGTTGTCGCGATCCAGCACGCTGAAGCGGTTGGTCTGCTGCAAGTGGGTGATGAGGATGGTCTTGGCCTGACCGCCGAGACGGTCAACGCCGTCGGAGAAGATCCCGCGCATGTAGCTGGAACGGTTGTCGAACTTGCCCACGGCCATTGGCACACGAACGCCGGTCCAGACCTGTGTAGCGCTTTCAACCTTGGCCACCGGCAGCGCGCGGGAGCTTTCGGTGGCGCAACCGGCGAGTGTGCCGGCAATCGTGCCGAGCACAGCAATCGCGACGCCTGAAACCAGCATCCGGGAGATCATTCTCACTGAATATTCCTTTTGAAAAACGGGGATGTCCCACCACGGCAATGCGCGGCGGGAGTTGAAAAGGGGCGGCATTATGACAAAGTGCCATCATTCGCGACAGGTTTTTTTGACGTCAATGAATTGGCCGTCTTGAACATTGATCGTTCCCACGCTCTGCGTGGGAATGCAGCCACGGACGCTCCGCGTCCGCTGTGACGCGGAGCGTCACGGGAAGCGTTACCACGCAGAGCGTGGGAACGATCAGATCAGGGCGCGCTAATGGAAATCGCGGCTCTGCACGCGGATGCCATTAAGCAGCGGGCTGAGGTCGCTCAAACGCCCGGCGATCAGGTGGCGCACTTCACCTTCGCGCTCCCAGCGGCCATCGACTTTCAGTAGTTGCGAGCCCACCAGCACTTGCCGCTGACGCTCGGCCAGATCACGCCAGACCACCACGTTGACGTTGCCGAATTCGTCTTCCAGGGTCACGAAGGTCACGCCACTGGCAGTGCCCGGTCGTTGCCGCCCGGTGACCAGCCCGGCGACGCTCACCGGCCGGCCGTGCTCGACGTCGAGCAATTCCTGAGAACTGCGACAGCGCCGCGCCTTGAGTTCGCCACGCAACAGCGCCAACGGATGCGGCCCCAACGTCGTGCCGACGGTGCTGTAATCGGCGTGCAGATCCTCGCCGACACTGGGTTTGGGCAGCTCCACCTCCGGCTCCTCCTGACTCGGCAGCCCGGCAAACAGACCCAACTGCTTCTGCACCCCGGCCACTTCCCAGCGCGCCCGATGCCGATGCCCGGCCAAACCGCGCAACGCCCCGGAATCGGCCAGTAACGCCTGCGCCCGACTGTCGAGTGCGGCCCGTTCGCCCAGATCGGCAACATCGGCAAACGCCCCGCGCGCCCGCGCCGCCTCGATGCGCCGGGCATCGTCCTCGCGAAAGCCCTTGATCATGCGCAGACCCATACGGATCGCCGGTTG
Organism: Pseudomonas sp. IT-P395; assembly: GCF_949767675.1. Taxonomy (NCBI): domain Bacteria; kingdom Pseudomonadati; phylum Pseudomonadota; class Gammaproteobacteria; order Pseudomonadales; family Pseudomonadaceae; genus Pseudomonas; species Pseudomonas sp. IT-P395. The sequence continues at coordinate 125,179 of NZ_CATKPW010000010.1, read as the reverse complement.
CGCCGCTGTGGTGGTTTCCAGGCTGCAATCCCAGTCACTGGCGCGCACGTCGACCGGGCGGATTTGCAACTGGTGTCGGCGCGCGTCCTGGAGAATCTGATCCGGGCTGTAGAAACCCATCGGCCAGCTGTTGATCAGCGCACAGGCGAACGCCGCCGGTTCGTGGCACTTGAGCCAGCAACTGGCGTAGGTCAGCAAGGCGAAACTGGCGGCGTGGGATTCGGGGAAGCCGTAGCTGCCGAAGCCTTTGATCTGCTCGAAAATCTGCGCGGCGAACTCCGGCGTGTAACCGTTTTTCTTCATGCCGGCGGCGAGGCGTTCCTTGTGCGGTTCCAATCCGCCATGGCGTTTCCACGCGGCCATCGAGCGGCGCAACTGATCGGCCTCGCCGGGGCTGTAGTCGGCGGCGACGATCGCGATCTGCATCACCTGTTCCTGAAACAGCGGCACGCCGAGGGTGCGTTTGAGCACCACTTCCAGCTCCGGTGACGGATAGGTTTCTTTCTCTTCTTTATTGCGCCGGCGCAGGTACGGATGGACCATCCCGCCCTGAATCGGCCCCGGGCGGACGATGGCCACTTCGATCACCAGATCGTAGAACTTCGCCGGTTTCAGACGTGGCAGCATCGACATCTGCGCCCGCGACTCGATCTGGAACACGCCAATGGTGTCGGCGCGGCTGATCATCTCGTAAGTCGGTTTGTCTTCGGCCGGGATCGTCGCCAGACTCAAGTCCATATTGCGATGGCGGCGCAGCAAGTCGAAGCAACGACGGATCGCACTGAGCATGCCGAGGGCGAGGATGTCCACCTTAAGCAGCCCGACCGCGTCGAGGTCATCCTTGTCCCACTGGATGATCGTGCGCTCGGCCATGGCGGCGTTCTCCACCGGCACCAGCGTGTCCAGCGGCTGCTCGGAAATCACGAAACCGCCAGGATGCTGCGACAGGTGCCGGGGGAAACCGATCAACTGCCCGGTCAGGCTCAGCACCCGGCGCAGCACCGGGCTGTCCGGGTCGAAGCCGCCTTCGAGCAAACGCTCGACCGGCGGCGTTTCATCGCTCCAGTGGCCGCAGCAATCGGCCAGTGCATTGACCTGATCCGGCGGCAGGCCCAGGGCCTTGGCCACATCGCGCACCGCGCCGGCGGCGTGGTAAGTGCTGACCACCGCCGTCAGCGCCGCGCGACCACGGCCGTAACGGCGGAACACGTATTGCAGGACTTCTTCGCGGCGCTCGTGTTCGAAGTCGACGTCGATGTCCGGCGGCTCGTTGCGCTCCTTGGACATGAAGCGTTCGAACAGCAGTGTGGTGCGATCCGGGTCGATTTCGGTGATACCCAAGGCAAAACACACCGCCGAGTTGGCTGCCGAGCCCCGACCCTGACACAGAATCTTCTGCTCGCGGGCGAAGCGCACCACGTCATGCACGGTGAGGAAGTAGCTTTCGTAGCCGAGTTCGGCGATCAGCTTCAGTTCTTTGTTGATCTGCCTCAGCACCTTGAAGGGCGCGCCCTTCTCCCAGCGCCAGGCGATGCCTTCCTTGGTCAGTTGCCTTAGCCAGGAACTGGCGCTGTGTTCCTCGGGCACCAGTTCCTTGGGATATTGATAACGCAATTCGCCGAGATCGAAGGTGCAACGCCGGGCCAGCTTCACCGATTCATCCAGCAAGGCCTGCGGATACAACTCGCGCAACACCTCGACGCTACGCAAATGTCGCTCGCCATTGGGGTGCAAACGCAACCCTGCCTCGGCCACCGGCACGTGATGGCGGATCGCGGTCATGGTGTCCTGCAAGGCGCGGCGGCCACGGGCGTGCATATGCACATCGCCGCTGGCCACGGCTGGAATCTGCAACTCGGCGGCCAGCCCCAACAACGCCGCCAGCCGCTGCTGATCGTCCTGGCCACGATGCAATTGCACCGCCAGCCACAGGCGTTCGGCGAAGGTCTGCTGCAGCCAACGGCCCTCTTCCACATCATCGAGTGAATCCGGCACCCACAACACCAGTAATCCCGGCAGCGCTTGCTCAAAGTCCTCGCGCAGCACTTGATACTGACCTTTCTGCGTACGCCGCCGCGCGCGCGTGATCAAACCGCACAGCGCTTGATAGCCTGCAAGGTTCTCCACCAGCAACAGCAGTTTCGGGCCGTTGTCGATGCGCACTTCACTGCCGATGATCAGCGGCAACTCAACGGACTTCGCCGCTTGCCAGGCGCGAACGATGCCGGCCAACGTACACTCATCGGTGATCGCCAATGCCTGATAGCCGTGTTTTTTTGCCCGCTGAAACAGTTCCAGCGCACTGGACGCACCGCGCTGAAAACTGAAGTTCGACAGGCAGTGCAGTTCGGCATAACCGTCGTTCATGCAAACCAGCCCTGCAGCCACAACGGACCGCCCTCACCCACCGCGCGATAAGCCCAACCCTGTTGGCCGGTGCGGTTCTGGATCAGGTAATAATCGCGGCGCACATCGTCACCGTCCCACCAGCCGGATTCGATGCGTTCCGGGCCCATGAGAATCCGCGCCGAACCCTCTGCCACACTCTGCGGTTCACCCAATAACCAGCCCGGACGCTGCACATTCGGCAAGCCTGTGCAGCGTTGTTTGTCGACACCGTGCTGCCACGCGCACTCCGGACGATGATCAGCCTGAAAGCGCAGCCCCTGCACGGCGTCATCACCCAAGCGTGCACGCAAGCGTTCGCGCAATTGCTCCCAGGGCAAGGTCTGCTGCGGACGGTCGTCGAACAGTTCCTGAAACTGCGGCACGAAGCTCGGCAGGTCCTCGGCACGCAGACGAAAACCACGCACGGGCGCCTCGACCTGCACTTGCTCGAGCCGACCACGGGCCAGTTCGAAGAGCATCGCCGGATCACGTTCGGCGCTGAGCAAACCGACTTTGATCACGCTGTCCGGCAGCCCGGCGTGTTCCAGATGCAGGTCGAAACGCTGCACGCCGCTGTCGCGCCCGCAGAGGAACGCCGACAGATCGCCAGTCAAACGCCGTAGCGGAAACAGCAGCGCCTGATGGGATTGCACGTCAAAGTTGAGTTCGATGCGCACATCGAAACGATCGGGCGGCAAGTAAAACTCCAGCGCCAAGGGTCGCGCGCCAAACAAGGTGTCGAGGTGCTTGAGCATCTGCGCTTCGAAGCGTCGGGCCAGCGCCTGACGCGGCAAGCTCTGCACCTGACTGAGGTTGCGCAGGCCCATGCGCGACAACGCCGTGGCCACGCTCGGCTCCAGGCCGACACGGTCGACGGGCAACTGGCCGAGGTGATGCTGCAAGGCTTCGCCGTCCGGCACCACTAAGCCATCGTAAGCATTGGCCAGTACCCGCGCCGCCACCGGATTCGGTGCGGCAACGATGCGATGGCGAAAGCCCAGATCGCTCAGTTCCTTGCGCAACCGTGCTTCAAACTGCGCCCAGGAACCGAACAGCCCCAGGCTCGATTCGATTTCGAACACCACGGCGCGCGGGTAATGCACGCTGACCTGCGCGCTGAAACCGTAGGCCCACGCGGCAAGAAACTGCTGCCAGTGCTCGACCTCGGCCACCTCGTAATCGGCGGTGGCAAACCCTTTGCTCATCGCTTGGGCGGCGGTCATCGACTGGCCAGCGCGCAACCCGAGTTTGCGCGCCGCCGGGTTGACCGCTTGCAGCACTCGACGCTGGGCCGGGCCGCTGAGCAGCACCAACGGCTCATCAGGATCGGGGCGCTGACGCAGCACGGCATCAAGGGCCAATTGCGGGAACAGAATACACACCCAGCGCATGGCGACCTCAGTGACCCACGGCAAAGGCAATCGGCGCCGCACGCGCCAAACCGCCACGGCACTTGAGCACGCGCAACTGCGCGGGTTTGGCATCGATGGCGATCCGTAATGCTGCCGGTGACGGATTGACCGCTTCGCTCAACGGACGCCAGGCAAACGCCAGGGTCTGGCCGGTTTCCGCCGCCACCTGCAAACGCCGCAACGCGCGGTCATCAGCCTTGTGCGGCCAGCACAGCACCGCGCCGCAACTGCCTGAGCGCAGGCATTGTTCCGCCGCCCACAAGGCATCGCGTTCACTGGCCTGAATCACCGACAACTGGCGCAGATCGACCCCGGCGTTCTCCCACGCCTGCGGGTACGGCACGAACGGCGGCGCTACCAGCACAATGCGCTCGCCCGCCGCCGACAATCGCGCCAGCGTCGGCCAGACCAGTTGCAGTTCGCCGACACCGGGACCGGCCAACAGGATTTCGCTCAGCGCCGCTTCCGGCCAGCCACCGCTGGGCAATGCTGCGTCGAGCGCCGCGTGCCCGGTGGGTTGCGGACTGGCGGCCGGCGGCGCAGGCCGGCCCCTCCAGACCTGGCCGCCATTGAACAGCGTATCCAACGCAACGACGGCGCCCATCAGCCTTGCCTCACCAGACCACAGAACACCCCTTCGATGGCCAGATCCTGATCGTCGCGCACGACAATCGGCTGGTACGCCGGGTTGCGCGGCAACAGCCGCACTTCATCGCCGAGCCGTTCGAAGCGTTTGATAGTGACTTCACCGTCGAGCCGCGCCACGACGATCTGGCCGTTGAGCGCTTCGGGATTGCGCCGTACGCCGACCAGATCACCGTCGAGAATGCCGTCCTCGATCATCGAATCGCCCTGCACCCGCAGCATATAGTCGGGTGTGCGGGAGAACAGCGCCGGGTCGAGCAGCAAGCGGCTATGGATGTCGGCATCGGCGCCAATCGGCGCACCGGCAGCGACGCGGCCGAGCACGGGGATGTCGAGCAGCTCCGGGCGTGGCGGTTGCCCGAGCAGGCGAATGCCCCGGGCCTGATGCGGATTGACCTCGATAAACCCGGCTTCGGTGAGCGCCAGCACGTGCTTGCGCGCCACGCTGCGCGAGGCAAAACCAAAAGCCTCGCTGATTTCAGCGAGGCTTGGGGGCTGACCGTGTTCGGCGATTCGATCGCGGATAAACGTCAGGATGGCGGTACGGCGGGGAGTCAGGTTCGTCATGGAGTACATTTGTACTCCTGTAGGATTTTCCTGACAAGCGCCACAGGTCGGCCCACCCCACGTTGATCGTTCCCACGCTCCGCGTGGGAATGCAGCCCGTGACGCTCCGCGTCACTGGACGCAGAGCGTCCCTAGAGGCATTCCCACGCAGAGCGTGGGAACGATCAGTACGATCAGTGCGGGGGAGTCAGTTAAGGCCGCGTTCGGCGAGAAATGCTGAGATGTAATCGATGAAGGCAACGACCTTCGCCGTGGCCCGGCGGTGGCTCGGGTACACCGCCAGAATGTGCGGGCCAAAGGTGTCCGGGTCGATCTCGTAATCGGCCATGACCCGCACCAGTCGCCCGTCGGCAATGTACGGCGCGGCGCTCCACAACGGCGTGTGCAGCAAACCGCGCCCGGCCAAGGCACTGGCCAGCAACAAATCGTAATTGTCACTGCGCAACAACGGCGCTGCGGGTTGCGCCAGACTCAAGCGCTGCCCGTCACGCTCGGCCCACCAGAATTCGCGGCTGAGTAACGGGTGCTGATAGAGCAGCCATTCATGCTGCTCAAGGGTTTGCGGATTGACCGGCAAATCCTTGCGCGCCAGATATTCCGGGCTGGCGCACAACGCCAGACGATTGCTGCCGACCACCCGCGCAATCAGCCCCGGCAAGTCATCGTGGCCCTCGCGCAGCGCCAGGTCGTAGCCACTTTCCAGCAGATTGACGAAGGCATCGCACAGGTCCACTTGCAGGCTGATCTGCGGGTATTGCTGCAAAAATCCGTCACACACTTGATCGAGAAACGCCCGGCCATAGGCCAGCGGGGCGGTGATTTTCAGGCTGCCGCGCAAGCCGTGCTGCAACTGCTCGATTTCCTCGCTGGCCTCATCGAGTCGCTGCAACACCAGCCGTGCGGTTTCCAGGTACACCCGACCGATTTCGGTGAGCAGAATCCGCCGCGTACTGCGCTCGAACAGCCGTGCGCCCAGCTCCGATTCCAGGTGATTGACCGCTTTGGTCAGCGCCGACGGGGTCTTGCCCAACTGCTCGGCGGCGCGGCTGAAACTGCCGAGCTGCGCGGTGACCACGAACATTTTCAATGCACCCAACTTGTCCATGCTTTTTCCATTCAGGCAAAAACGTTTTTCGTGAGGGAGGCGTTCTGTCGGCCGTCGCCAGCCACTAATCTCGCCATCAGACGCAATAACAAGGAAATCTTCAATGAAAAGATTCATCCCGAAGCTGTTGGCTCTCGCTGTAAGTTTTGCCTCGATGGAAGCCATGGCCGCCGCCGATCTGGTGCTGCTCAACGGCAAGATCTTCACCGCCGACCGCACTCAACCCAAGGTGCAAGCCTTGGCCGTGGAGAACGGCAAAGTGCTGAAAGTCGGCACCGATGCGCAGATCAAAGCCTTGATCGAACCCGGCACCCAAGTCATCGACCTCAAGGGCAAAGCGTTGATGCCCGGCCTGATCGACAGCCATTCCCACGCGATTTTCGGTGGACTGGAAATGGTCTCGGCGAACATGGAAGACGAAGTCGTCGACCTCGACGAACTGCAAAAACGTCTGCGCGACTGGCGTGCAGACGGCAAGGCTAAACACGACGATGTGCTGAGCATTGCCGGCATGAGTTCGGTTTATTGGGCGCAGGCCGAGGCCTTGGGCAACACCTTCAATAGCGGCGAATGGGCCAATGTGCCGGTGGTATTTATCGGCAGCGACCACCACACCGCGTGGGCCAACAATGTGATGCTCAAGCGCGCCGGCATTGATGCCGCGCTGCTGAAAACCCTGCCCGACGCGGAAAAAGACACCATCGGCAAATTGGCCAACGGTGAGCCGAACGGTTTTGTGGTCGACGCCGGATGGGATCGGGTCGCCTCGAAAATGCCGGTGCCAAGCCCCGCCGACATGTTGAACGCCGCCAAATCAGCAGTGCGCTACAACAACAGCCTCGGCATCACCGCGTGGATGGACCCGGCCGCCAACGCCGCGCCGGGCGAAGCAGTGTTCGCGCTCAAACCCACCGAGAAAACCGTCGGCGTGCTGCCGGCCTATAAAGCCTTGTCAGAAAGCGGCGACATGAGCGTGCACGTCGCGGCGCTGCTGGTGGCCAACCCGAAAAGCGTACCCGCCGACCTCGACACGCTGGACAAGGTGCGCCAGCAATTCCAAGGCATTCCCAACCTGACCCTGCCCGGCATCAAGATCTTCGCCGACGGCGTGATCGAGTTCCCGGCGCAGAGCGCGGCGATGATCGACCCGTACAGCAACTCGCACAAACAGGGCGAACTGCTGATCGATCCGCAGCATTTCGGCGAACTGGTCAGCGCCATCGACCAGCGCGGCTGGCTGGTGCACATCCACGCGATCGGCGACCGCGCGGTGCGCGAAGCGCTGAACGGCATCGCGCAGGCGCGCAAGGATCGGCAGAGCGGCGTGACCCACTCGATCACTCACTTGCAAATGGTCAACCCGAAAGAGTTCGCCCGCTTCAAGCCGCTCAACGTCATCGCCTCGATGCAGTTGCTATGGGCCAGCGCCGACGACTACACCACCGACATGATCAAGCCCTATGTCAGCGCCCTTGCCTTCCGCTATCAGTACCCGGCGCACTCGCTGCTGAAACAGGGCGCGACGATTGCCGGTGCGAGTGACTGGCCGGTGTCTTCGCCAAACCCGTTCAATGCCATGGCTCAAGCAATTACTCGCGTCGGCCCGTTGGGTGTGCTCAATGCCGACGAGCGTCTGGATCGCGACACCATGTTCTACGCCTACACCGTTAATGCGGCGCGGACGATTGGTCTGGAGAAGCAGATCGGCTCGCTGACGCCGGGCAAACAGGCCGACTTCATCGTGCTCGATCGTGATGTGTTCAGCGTCGATAACAAAGCCCTGCATGACACCAAAGTCCTGCAAACCTGGTTCGGCGGTCGTCAGGTCTACACCGCCACCCACTAACAACGCGTTTCCCCTGTAGGAACTGCCGCAGGCTGCGATCTTTTGACTTTGATTTTAAAAACCAAGATCAAAAGATCGCAGCCTGCGGCAGCTCCTGCAGGTTTACCTCCTGCCCCCATAACAATCACAACATCGGGACTTCACATGAAAGCCTTGCCCCTGTTCGCCCTGAGTTTCTTGAGCGTGCTGCCCTTGAGCAGCTTTGCGATCCCCTTGAACGATGATTTTGCGCTGTTGGTGGATCTCACTTTAGCCAGCGACTACCGGACCCGTGGCATCTCGCAAACCCAGAATGACCCCGCCGCACAGGCCGGCCTGACCCTCGCGCACAGCAGCGGTCTGTACCTTGGCGCGTGGAGTTCCAACGTCGATTTCGGCGGTGGCCTGAAAACCCGGCAGGAAGTCGATTACTACGGCGGCTGGCTGTGGCAGGCGACCGAGGATGTCAGCCTCGATCTGGGCTACATCAAATACGCCTACCCCAAGGAAAGCCAGTTCAACCAGAGCGAGGTCTACGGGATTCTCGGGGTGTACGGGGTGAAGCTGGCGGCGTACTACTCCAACGATGCGCCGGGGATCGATAGCAAGCAGAGTTCGCTGTACACCTACATCGGTTATGAAACCGAGTTGCCGTTCGACTCGGGCTTGAAGCTGCGCTACGGCAATATGGATTTCAAGGATCCGCATTTGTATTCGGCGTCCGGGCAGGCCGAAGACAGTTATCGCGAATGGGAAGTCAAACTCACCCACAATCTGGCCGGGGTGGTGTTGGGCCTGAGCTACATCGACACCGATCTGTCGCAAACCCAGTGCCTGAGTAATTGGGGCTTCAAGGATGTCTGCACGGCAACCATCGTCGCCAGCGTCAGCAAATCCTTCTGACCCACCGAAATTCCTCTGTAGGAGCTGCCGAAGGCTGCGATCTTTTGATCTTGATGTTAAGAACAACATCAAAAGATCGCAGCCTTCGGCAGCTCCTACAGGAAATGGGGTCGAACTTGTTACAGGATGTTTACGAATTTTTTACTAATGCTCTTCTACAGTTACCCGCGCAACCGCGTGGCTTTCTATTCATGTAGAGGAATGTTTGACATGGCTTTGGGCAACGGACTGCGTTTACCGTCCATCACGCCTACCCGACTGGTGCTGCTGTTTTCCCTGGCGCTGGTGGCGTTGTACAACCTGGCGACCTGGAAGGCGCTGGGCACGCTGATCACCCTGCAGGGCGCGCACAAAGTGGCGTTTTTCGCTTCGTTCGGGCTGTTTTTGTGGGCCGCGATCACCCTGCTGCTGACCCTGGTGTCGTTTCGCTGGACACTGAAACCGCTGCTCACCGTGGTCGCCCTGCTCTCGGCCTGCGCCGCGTATTTCATGAACGAATACGGCATCACCATCGACACGGTGATGATTCAGAATGTCTTCGAAACCAGCCCCGCCGAAGCCTCCGCACTGTTCAACGGCAAGCTGCTGGCTTACGTGCTGCTGCTCGGCGTGTTGCCAGCGGCATTGATCTGGCGTTGGCCGGTGAGTTATCGGCCGTTCTTTCGCGGCTTGCTCAACAAGGTGTTGGTGATCATCGCCTGCGTGCTGGTGATCGCTGCGTCGGTGGGCGCGTTCTATTCGACCTACGCGCCGATCTTCCGCGAAGAAGACAAGCTCACCCACTTCATCAACCCGACCAACTACATCTACGCGATCAGCAAATACACCAAGCAACGCCTGGGCATCAAAAAGCACTTTGTGGTGCAGGCCATTGGCGAAGACGCGGTGATGAGCGCCAAGGCGGCCAGCCGCGAGAAGAAATCGCTGATGGTCTTTGTGGTCGGTGAAACCGCCCGCGCCGATCACTTTTCGCTGAACGGTTATACGCGCGAGACCAATCCCGAACTGAGCAAACTGGACATCCTCAACTTCACTCAGGTGCACTCCTGCGGCACGTCGACGGCGGTCTCGGTGCCGTGCATGTTCTCGAAGTTCCCGCGTGAGGATTACAGCGACAAGAAAGGCAAAACCTACGAGGGCCTGCTCGACATCCTCCAGCGTGCCGGCGTGCAAGTGCTGTGGCTGGACAATAACAGCGACTGCAAAGGCACCTGCCTGCGCGTGCCGCATCGCGATATTGCGAAGAACCAGCCGGGGCCGTTCTGCGATGGCAACAACTGCCTCGACGAAGCACTGCTGGCCGATCTGCAAAGCTACATCGACAGCCTCAAGGGCCACGCGATCATCGTCCTGCATGCCGACGGCAGCCACGGCCCCGAGTACTACGAGCGCTATCCGAAAGACATGGAGCGCTTCAAACCGATCTGCCACACCAATCAACTGGGCAGTTGCAGCGGCGATGAACTGGTGAACGTGTACGACAACACGATTCTCTACACCGACCATTTCCTCGCCAAGGTGATTGAGCTGCTCAAGCGTAATCAGGACTCGCTGGACACGTCGATGGTGTACGTCTCCGATCACGGTGAATCGCTGGGCGAAAACGGTTTGTATCTGCACGCCGCGCCGTATGCGCTGGCACCTGAAGCGCAGACCCATGTGCCGATGGTGATGTGGTTTGGCGACGGCACGCTGGCGAGTGAAGGGATTGATCGCGGGTGTCTGCAAGGCAAGACCGGGCAGGCGGATTTGAGCCACGACAACCTGTTTCACTCGGTGCTGGGGTTGTTTGAGGTGAAGACCTCGGTGTATCAGCCGGGGCTGGATATTTTTCATGGCTGCCGGCCGGCGATGACGGCCACGAATTAACCAAACACTGAAGATCCCTGTGGGAGCTGGCTTGCCAGCGATAAGGCCGGCACATCCGGCATCTGTGTTGACTGACAAGCCGCCATCACTGGCAAGCCAGCTCCCACAGGGTAAATGGTGCTCTCAGGAGGTGAGGTTTGCCAGATAGGCCCACGGGTAGATGCCGCGTTGGTGGCCGTCGCTGAAGATCAGTTGCACGCCGTAGCCCTGGGGGTTGAGTTCGATCAGGCGCACGCGATCATCGACCTTGGGCGTCAGGCCTTTCAGGCGAAACGCGCGGCATTGCGAGCATGGGCACTGGCGGCGCAGTTCGGCGTGGTTGAGCTGTTGTTCGCGGCCGTCCGGCCAGCTCAAGCGCAAGGTGCCTTCGCTTTGCGAATTACCGACTGACAGCGGGTTCATTGCAACTGACTCAAGGCAATGCGCACGGCTTTGCGCACTTCCGGGTCACCGTCGTCCTGCGCGGCCTGCAAGGCGGCCACGGCGCCGCGATCATTGAGTTCGCCCAAGGCCAGCGCGGCCTCTTTGCGCAGGTTGCTGATGCGATGAGCAAGGGTGTCGATCAGCGCATCCAGCGCCGGTGCGAAACGCAGACGACCGAGGCTGCGAGTAGCGCGCAGGCGCACTTGCCAGTAGTCATCGCTCAAGGCTTCGACCAGTGCAGAGCCAGCGTCAATGTGGCCGACCTTGCCCAAGGTCGTCGCGGCTTCTTCGCGCACTTGCCAGGCGTCGTCCTGCAAAGCCTGGCACAGGGCTGGCAACACTTCGGCGCTGGAGGCCAGTCCCAAAGCGCCAGTCGCAGCACGGCGCACTTCGGTGTCCGGGTCAGCGCTGGCCAATCGTGCCAGGGCGGGCAAAGCGTCGAGGTGCTTGAGCCAGCCAAGCACGCCCACGGCTTCACGACGAACGCTGGCGTCGGCATCGTTCAGCGCCGAAACCGCAGCCGGCGCGGCGTCGGCGAAACGCAACTCACGCAAGGCACGGAACGCAGCGATACGCACACTGACGTCGGCATGATCAGTCCACGGCAAAATCACCTGCCCCGCCGCTTCCGTTTTGAGCAAGCTCAGGCTCTGCGCGGCGGCCGATTGCACGGCGGGCGACGGGTCGGTCAAGGCTTCACACAAGGCTTGCACGACGGCCTCATCTTCCCAGGCTTCCAGCAAACGTGCGGCTTCGGCGCGGACTTCTTCAGCGGGATCTTGCCTCAGGCGATCAACCAGCCAAAGCAAGCCATCCGGCTCTTCCAGATCCGCCAGATCAATCAGCGCAATACGCCGCACACCAGCATCTTCAGCAGTCAGGCGCGGTCGCAGATCGAGAATGTCTTGGTTATCGGTCACAGCAAAAATAGAGGTCATAGGGCAAATCGCGGCAAAGGGTTTTCGGGAGGCAGGCCGAGCGGATTGAGGCGCGGCAGCGGTCGGTCGTTGTCGTGGCGCAGCAGGTCGAGGCAGTGGCGTTTGAGCCGGGAGAACTCGGGGCTGGTGACCAGTTCGCTGGTACGTGGTCGGGCGAAGTCCAGACGCAGGTCTTCAATGATTCGCCCCGGCCGCGCACTCATCACCAGCAAGCGGTCAGCGAGGAACAGCGCCTCGTCGATGTCGTGAGTGACGAACACCACCGTGGTGCGGATGCGCGTCCAGATGTCCAGCAGCAGTTCTTGCATGTTCAGGCGGGTCAAGGCATCCAGCGCGCCGAACGGCTCATCCATCAGCAACAGACGCGGGCGATTGACCAGCACCCGGGCGATCTCGACGCGTTGCTGCATGCCACCGGAGAGCTGATCGGGCCAGCGTTCGGCGAAACCTTCGAGGCCGACCAGTTTGAGGATTTCGTCAGCGGCGCGATGGCGCTCAGCCTTGCCGATGCCACGCATTTTCAGGCCGAAAGCCACGTTGTCACGCACCGTGCGCCACGGAAACAGCGTGTGGTGCTGAAACACCATGCCGCGCTGCGGTGACGGGCCGGACACCGCCGCGCCATCGACTTTCAGGCTCCCGGCGTGAGCGCTCAAATGCCCGGCCAGAGCGCCGAGCAAGGTCGATTTGCCGCAACCGGACGGGCCGAGAATACACACGAACTGGCCGGGTTCGATCTGGCAATCGAGTTCGCGCACCGCTTCGAACGCCTCACGCCCTGCGCCGAGAACGATGGACAACTGGCGGATGTCGATCCGCCCTTCCGGGGTTTGCATCACGCTCATCAGGCTTTTCCTCGCGGTCGATGCCAAGGCGTGAACAGCCCGCCCAGGCGTTTGATCAGCAGACTGCTGCCCATGCCCAATACGCCGATCAGCAGCATGCCGACAACGATGTCGGCGTAGTTCTGAATGGTGTAGGACTCCCAGGTGTAGTAACCGATGCCGAACTGGCCGGAGATCATTTCCGCCGTCACCAGACAGAACCACGAAGTGCCCATGCCGATCGCCAGCCCCGTGATGATGCTGGGTGCCGCGCCTGGGAGAATCACCTCCAGCAGGATCGCCCGGCGCCCTGCCCCGAGGCTTTTCGCCGAGGCGATCAGGCGTGGGTCGACGCCCTCGACGCCGTGCACGGTGTTGAGCAGGATCGGGAACAGTGCGCCGGTGAAGGTGATGAAGACCATCGACAGTTCAGACGATGGAAACATCAGGATCGCCAATGGAATCCATGCGACTGCAGGGATTGGGCGCAGGACTTCCAGTGGTGGCAGCAGCAGGTCTTCGGCCCATTTCGAGCGGCCGATGGCCAGACCGAGGGCGATGCCGATCAGCAGTGCGGCGAGGTAACCGGCGAACACGCGGCTGAGGCTGGCGATCAGGTGTTGCAGGAGCTTGCCGGAGTCGCCGAGACCCAGTGCAGCTTCGATGACGGCCAAGGGTGTTGGCACGTTGGCGAAGGTGACGAGGCCGAGGTTCCAGTGGTGGCTGGCGGCGAGTTGCCAGAACAGCAGACAGAGCAGCAAGGATGCGGCTCTTGATGTCCAGCGGATGGGTGTTTTCATGGAGCGGGTTTCCAGTTCTGGATCTGTGTTGTGGCTGAGATTTACCCCCCTCACCCCAGCCCTCTCCCCCCAAGGGGGGCGAGGGGGAAAGGGAGCCGATCTTCATGCCTTTCAAGCCTGAGTTCGGCTCGGTATTTCCGGTCGGCGTACCTCGCCCAAACACCGCGGTCAGTCCCCTCTCCCTCCGGGAGAGGGCCAGGGTGAGGGGCTCTTGATCTTGAGTCAGCGGGCAGCAACCGCCTGGGCAGTGGCATCGCTGAAATCGAGGACCTTGCCACCCTGCGCCGAGGCATATTGCTGGGCCTGACCCTTAAGCAGGAACGCGCTCAGGCGCCCCTTGGCATCACTGGCAAACCACGCCTGGTCCGCGAGCAGCTTGATCCCGCTGTCACTGGCCTGCGCATACACCGCCCGAATGTTTTTGCCTTCCTGCTTCAAAGCCGCCAGTGCAGTGAAGGCAGACTCGGCCGAGGCATAGCGGCGGACTTTGTCCTCACCGCGCACCCAGATTTCCGCAACATGGCTGAAGTCGGTGATTGCGTTACCGGTTGCGGCATCCGTAGCCTTCAGCGGCGTCTGCGCGTAGTTGGCCAACTGCGCCGTGTAATCCAGACCCGACGCCTTGAACGCCGCACGAATGTATTGATCGTCAATGAAGGTATTCAGATCGAGCCCGCGATCAGCCTTCTTCAGCAGCTTCAACGTATCGATAGCCGTGCCGACTGCCTGGCGATATTCAAGCTTCCAGCTCAGGTCGCGGGTCTGCACGCCGAGCGGACCGTGAAACAGGTAATTCACTTCGGCATCGACCCCGGTGACTTTGGCGATCAACTCGCTGTACTTCTCAGGCTCGGCGGCGAGCAATTGATTGGCCTCGATGCTCGCACGCAGATACGCGACGACAATCTCTGGATATTTTTTGGCGTAAGCCTGATCCACCAGCGCGCCATGGAATGTCGGCGCATTGGCCTGTGCGCCGTCGTAGATCTTGCGGGCGAAACCACGGCTCGGGAACAGCTCGGCGAACGGCACGAAATCGGCGTGAGCGTCGATCTTGCCGGCCTGCAACGCCGAGCCGGCGACTTCCGGCGGCTGGGCGATGATGTTCACATCCTTGAGCGGATCCCAGCCCTGCGCCGCCACCGCACGCAGCAACATGCCGTGGGCGGTGGAGGCGAACGGCACGGAAATCGTCTTGCCCTTGAGTTCGCTCAGCGCCTGCACGCCCGACGCGCTCGGCACGACGATGCCGTTGCCGCTGCCCTTGATACTGCCCGAGAGCACGCTGATGAACAGGCTGTGTTTGCCGGCGGTTTCGAACGCAACACCGTTGAACGCACCGGGGAAATCAGCCATGGCACCGAAGTCGAGTTTGCCGGCAACCATTTCGTTGGTCAGTGGCGCGCCGCTGGTGAAGTTTTTCCACTGAACGTCGTACTTGGCGTCTTTGTAGGTGCCGTCGTGGGGCAGGTATTTGTCGAGCAGGCCGAGTTCACGAATCAACAGCCCGCCAGCGGCGCAGTTGATGGTGGTGTCCTGGGTGCCGATGGCGATGCGGATGGTTTCGGCCGAGGCCGACACGGTGAACGAAGCCAGTACCAGACCGGCGATTGCTGCACGCAACATGAGTGTTTCCCCTCGAATCATTTATTTGAGTTCGTCTCCGCCACGATCAGGGCGCGGTGGGAAACGAGGGGTTTTCGGTGAATCCAGCGTCCGGGTGTTTCCGGGTAGCTTTTATGTTGTCCAGGCGGGCCTCATCGCTGGCAAGCCAGCTCCCACAGGGATTTTCAGTGGGACACAGATGTCGCTAACAACAGAGGAACCTGTGGGAGCTGGCTTGCCAGCGATGAGGCCCTTTCAATCAACGCAATAAATAGGGGATGTCGACTTTGACGGCACCCGTCGGGCAATCCTTCTCGCACGGCATGCAGTACCAGCATTCATCGAACGCCATGTAGGCCTTTTGCGTCGCCGGATTGATCGCCAGCAAGTCCATCGGGCAGACATCCACGCACACGGTGCAGCCCTTTTCGGCGATGCATTTGTCCTCGTCCACGGTGACGGGGGCGTTGGAGCGGAAGAAGATTTCCTGAGCTTGATAGGCCATGGTTCGGGCTCTCTGGTTATTGATGTATCAAGCGGCGAAAGCGCCGACCCGCAAACGGTCGTAAGCCTGCATTTCCTCGGCATCGAGCGGGATGATGTAAGGCTCGACGGCTTTCTTGAAACTGGTCATCTGGCCGTCCTCGCCCTTCTTCAGGTGGCAATGACAGAACCATTCGCTGTCGTTGCGTTGCGGGTGATCGACGCGATAGTGGTACAGGCCCCAGCGGCTTTCGGCGCGGAACAACGAGGCGCGCGCGGCCATTTCGGCGCAGTCGCGGATCACGCTGGTTTCCATCGCGCGCATCAGTTCGTGGGCGTTGCTGGCCTTCATCTGCTCGAGATCGCGTTCGATGTCGCTGAAGCGCTGCAGGCCGATCTGCATCTTTTTGGTCACTTTCGGCGGTTGCAGGTAGTCGTTGACGAAGCGCCGCAGCTTGTACTCGACCTGCGCTGGCGGCAGACCGTTTTCACGATCCAGCGGTGCGTAGACCCGAGCCTTTTCCTTTTCGATTTGCGCGGCATCCAGCGCGGAAAACTCGCGCCCGGCGACAAAGTCGGCGGCGTTGTGCCCAGCGAACCAGCCATACGTGAACGCGCCGAGCATATAGTTGTGCGGCACAGCGGCCATGTCACCCGCCGAGTACAACCCTTTCACCGAGGTCTCGGCACGCTCGTTGACCCACACCCCAGACGCCGAGTGGCCGCTGCAAAAGCCGATTTCGGAGATGTGCATTTCAACCATTTGCGTGCGGTAATCGGTGCCGCGATTGGCGTGGAACTGGCCACGGCTCGGGCGCTCGTTGCTGTGCAGGATTTCCTCGATGTTCTGGATGGTTTCTTCCGCCAGGTGATCGAGTTTGAGAAACACCGGACCGTTGCCGCTCTCCAGTTCCTGGTGGAACTCCCACATCATCTGCCCGCTCCAGTAGTCGCACTCGATGAAGCGTTCGCCCTTGTTGTTGGCGGTGTAGCCACCCAGCGGACCGGTGACGTAGGCGCAGGCCGGGCCGTTGTAATCCTTGATCAACGGGTTGATCTGGAAGCATTCGAGGTTGGCCAGTTCGGCACCCGCGTGATAGGCCATTGCGTAGCCGTCGCCAGCGTTGGTCGGGTTTTCGTAGGTGCCCATCAAGTAGCCCGACGACGGCAAGCCGAGGCGTCCGGCAGCACCGCAGGCAAGAATCACCGCTTTGGCCTTGATTACGTGGAAATCGGCAGTGCGGCAGTCGAAGCCCATCACACCATTGACGGTGCCCTCCGCGTCGGTCAGCAACCGCGTGCAAACGAGACGATTGGTGATGCTCACCCGCGCACGTTTCAATTGGCGATAGAGGACTTTTTTGATGTCGTGCCCTTCCGGCATCGGCAGCACGTAGGCGCCCATGTGGTGGACTTTTTTCACCGCGTAATCGCCGGTTTCATCCTTCTCGAACTTCACGCCCCAGCGGTCGAGTTGTTCAATGGTTTCGAAGCTGTGCGTTGCATAGGCGTACACCGCCGCCTGATTGACGATGCCGTCGTTGGCGATGGTGATTTCCTTGGTGTACTGCTCCGGTGTCGAGTGGCCGGGAATGATCGCGTTGTTCAGGCCGTCCATGCCCATGCTGATCGCGCCGCTGCGTTTGACGTTGGCCTTGTCGACCAGCAACACGCGCAGGTCGCGGTTCTTTTCCTTGGCTTTGATCGCGGCCATCGGCCCTGCGGTGCCGCCGCCGATGACGACGATGTCGTATTCCTGTTCGAGCACGTTGCGGGTCATGCCTGCTCCCCTTTTTGCCGGTCGATCCGCAGGCGGTACTGAAACGCATCGCCACGGTAATAAAGGTGTTCGAAGTCCAGCGGCTGGCCTTGCGCGTCGTGGGTCAAACGTTCGATGCGCATGATCGGCGAGCCGGCCTCGACGTTCAGCGCCTGGGTCAGGTCGCTGTCGGCCAGCACCGCGTCGATGGCCAGATCGGCGTGGCCGAGGGCAATGCCGCAGTCGTTTTCGAGAATCAGGAAGATGTCGCGGGTGACCAGATCGGCCTTCTCCAGGCGCTCGCCGACGGCTTTGGGCAGGTAGGTGATTTCCAGCGAGATCGGCTCGCGGTTGATCAGCCGTACACGTTTGATCTGCGTGACGATCTCGCCCTCGGCGACTTGCAAACGCTCGGCGACGCGCTTGTCGGCCGGGATGAATTTGAAGCTGCGCAGGCGGTTGATCACCTCGTAGCCACGCCCGGTCATCGACTCGGCGAGGCCTTGCAGGCTGCTGACGTTCTGAAAGGTTTTCGGCTTGGCGACGAAGGTGCCTTTGCCGTGGATCTTGAAGATCAGCCCTTCCTTTTGCAGATCGCCGAGCGCCTGGCGCACGGTGATGCGGCTGACTTTGAACAGCGCGCCGAGTTCGCTTTCGGAGGGCATCTGGCTGTCTTGCGGGTATTCGCCGTCGAGAATGCGCGCACGGAGAACGTCGCGCAGCTGGGTGTGCAGCGGGACACTTGATAAGGAGAGCGGGCTAAGAGAGAGAACGTTATCGGTCATCGCGGGATCACTTGTTATAACGAGTTATGACGTGATCTTAGAGTTGTTATGACAAGGTTAGAAATATTGTTTGGGCATAACCTTAGATTCGGTGTTGAAAATCAAAAGATCGCAGCCTTCGGCAGCTCCTACAGGGGATCGCGGTCTCATGTAGGAGCTGCCGAAGGCTGCGATCTTTTGATCTTAACGTTTGAGGATCTGGTCCATGACCCAGTCGGTCTTGAGCGCTTGTTCGGCGACTGCAGGGTGTTGTGAATCACCACGAATATGCGCATTCATGCCCAATACGTGATGCCACTGGATGTTTTCGTGATGAGGGATGTCCAGGCTGACGACTTCATCCGCATGCAACTGCACAGAATGCTCATCAAACACCGAAAAACCGATCCGCCCCAGGCTGCCGATGATCTCGACCCGATCCTCACGTCGATCCGCAACAAAGCTCCAGCAACCCATGCCCAGCGCCCCGGAGGCGAACCGCCAACTGGCGCTGACCGCATCCTCTGCCGCGTACAACCCGGCCTGACGCGCGGTGAATCCGGCGACCTCGACAATGTCGCCAAGCAGATACTGGAACAGGTCAAAGCCATGACTGGCCAGATCGGCAAAGTAACCGCCACCGGCCACCGCCGGATCCGTGCGCCAATTGTCGCGACCGTCCAGATCCACCGGCGAAGGTGCCTTGGTCAGCGTCCAGCTCAAGTGCCGAACCTCACCGATGCGCCCCTCCGCCAACCATTGCCGCACCTGCGCAAAACGCGGCAACGAACGGCGATAGTAGGACACAAACAAGTGCAATCCGGCCTCGGCAAACACCTGCTGCATCTCGCGACTTTGTCCGGCATTCAGCGCCATCGGTTTTTCCACGCAGCAATGTTTGCCGGCGGCGGCGACTTTCAGGCTGTAGGCGTGGTGGCTGTCGGGTGGCGTGGCGATGTACACCGCGTCCACCTCGGGATCGTTGATCAGCGCATCGACGTCGGTGTAGACCCGCGCGATGCCGTGGCGCGCGGCGTAATCGGTCACCGCTTCGAGGCGTCGGCCCATCACCGCCACCAGCGCCGAACCGGGCGCTTTGTAGAAGGCTGGCCCGCTCTTGCGTTCAGCGACGCTGCCACAACCGATCATGCCCCAGCGCACCACGTTCATGTCTATTCCTTTAGCCGATGCGCAAGGCGCGCAGATCGAGGTGACCGTCCTTCAGCGGCGGGCACCAGTAGTAGCCGCCAGTGATCGGCCGGCTGATGCGATACAGACCATCGGTGATGCCGTCTTCCAGACCACTCATACGGCGCAGTTGCGCTTCGAAGGCATCCAGCGAGAAGCCAAAAGCAAGGAACATCAGCCCGGCGCGATCACCTTCGATCCACGGCATCGAACGACGCACGACGAACGCTTCCGGGGCGAAGCTTTCCTGCGCAGTGCGTTTGACGTGGGCGGAGACCGGGGCGTCGTCGATCTCTTCGTTGTCGCTGAGGCGACGGCCCATGATGTTGTCTTTGTCGTCGGCGGACAGCTTGTGGAAACCCTTGAGGTCGTGCTGCCACTGCTGGATCGCGGCGAAGCTGCCACCGACCATACCGTCAGCGCCTGCGCTTTGCAGGGCGGCGGCGATGGCCGCTTCGTCGTGCGGGTTTTCGGTGCCGTCTTCGTAACCGGTGAGGTCGTGGCCGTCCTTGTGGCGGAAGGCTTCCTGCATCTCGACCAGACGCAGGGCCGGGGCCAGTGCGGCTTCGAGGGCGTTGCAGCGGTTGAGCAGTTCACCACGGTCGACGCCGTGCAGCCAGACCCACAGTGCGTGCTGGGTCGACGGGTTTTCGACGCCAACGCCAGTCATGGCCGGGAAGCTGCGCAGGCCGTCGATCTGCACGTTGAGGGCCTTGGCCAGGGATTCGCCGAAACCGACCACCGCCGACTGGCCGTCTACCTGATTGATCAGGTTGTCGATCGCCTGCGGCAGCGCTTCCACCGACTCAAGGGCGAAAAACAGATGACGTGCTTGCGCAGGAACTGGGGTGGCGAGAATGCCCGGCTGGTAGTAACTCATGTGAACTCCTTGGGAAAGTGCGCGGGAGTTTACCTGTGACCGGAAGGTTTGTGGGGGTTTGGACGCAAGTCAAAAGCCCCTCACCCTAGCCCTCTCCCAGAGGGAGAGGGAACTGATTCGGGGATATTAAAGATCTACACCGACTTGAACGTACATCGGTGAATCCATAATCGACACAGATCTTTCAGGTCGATGCATGTCTCAAGACACTACGGTCGGCGCCCTCTCCCTCCGGGAGAGGGCTGGGGTGAGGGAATGATCGAGGTGAGACAGCGAAATGAGCGTGCATCGGTGAATCCATAATCGACGCGATCCTTCAAGTCGATGTAACTCGCAAGACACCTCGGTCGGCTCCCTCTCCCTCCGGGAGAGGGCTGGGGTGAGGGAATGATCGAGGTGAGACACCGAAATGAGCGTGCATCGGTGAATCCATAATCGACGCGATCCTTCAGGTCGATGTAACTCGCAAGACACCTCGGTCGGCCCCCTCTCCCTCTGGGAGAGGGCTGGGGTGAGGGAATGATCGAGGTGAGACACCGAAATGAGCGCGCATCGGTGAATCCATAATCGACGCGATCCTTCAGGTCGATGTAACTCGCAAGACACCTCGGTCGGCCCCCTCTCCCTCCGGGAGAGGGCTGGGGTGAGGGTTGGCGTCATTACGCCAGGCGCTAGGGCTCAGCCCCGTCCAACGCTTGAACGCTCGGCGAAAACTGCGCACATCGCTGTAGCCCACCTCTTCGGTAATCCGCTCGATCGGCATATCAGGATTGGCCAGCAAACTCAGGGTCCGCGCCTGCCGCACCTGCTCCAGCAAAGCCTCGAACGTCAGCGCATGCTCAGTCAACCGCCGGCGCAAGGTGCGGCTGCTCATATTCAAATCACCAGCAATCTTTTCAATGTGACTGCCACTACTCAGATCCCGCGCAATCGCCCGTTCCACAGCCTGAATCAGATCAAGCTTCTGATGCACCTGCGCCGCTTCCAGCTCCAGCAATGCCACCGCCTGACGCAACGCCAGCGAATGATGATTGGGCAGATTCACATCCAGCCATTGCCCATCGATCAGCATGCGATTGTGCAGGCAACCGAAGCGCACCTCCGGCCCCAGCAGGCGGTGGTATTCGCTCAGATAATCCGGCGCGGCGTGCACGAACTCCACGGCAATCGCCTTGAACTCAGCCCCTGCCAGCGCGCGGCCGTACACCAGCAGACTGGCGAAAAACTCCTCGACTGCGAACACCTGCACATCAGCGAACGGCAAGCGGCATTCAGCATCGAGATGCACCTGGCCACCGACCACATCGACGCTCGACACCACGATGCCGCCCGAGGTGTGCTGATGCCGAATGCCCAACGCAAAAGCATCACGCAAGGTCTTGCACAGCGACAGCACATGCCCGAGCAGGCCCAACGTGCCGAGCACGTTCTGCGCCCCGACCCACAGGCCCAAGCCCTGATTAGGCAGCACTTTAAGTGCGCGCTGAATCATCGCCACGGCTTGGCGATAGGAAATCCGCTGCGCCGGATCCTGCAGGTCTTCAAGGGTAAAACCCAGCCCACGGCACAGGCTCTGGGAATCGATGCCCCTGTTCTGCACGACTTCGGCGAGGGTGTGCAGGAGGAACGGCGAGACCAGCGCCAGTTCGAAGGTCGGGTCTTGGACTTTTACGTTCATGGGGGCTGACATTCCGGATCACGCTTGATTGTTATTTTTGTAACCGGTTGTGTCGATGGAAGTTAGCACAAGGTTTACGGACTGTCCGCAGATGCCCCCCTCATTGTCCGCCAATACCCTGCCCCAACGTACGCCAAACGCTTATTTCTAGCGTACCGGCGCTGCGAGCGACCGGTACCAGGTCCCAATCACAATAATAATGAGGACAGTCATGAGCCAGAACCGTGCAACATCCTTCTTGCCGCTCGCCCTTTTCATCGCGGGTTGCACCCTGACGTTGCCCGCCCTTGCCACCGAAACCGGGGTCGACAACATCGGCACTGGCACCGACGGCTTTTTTATGCTGCCGCTGGAAGTGGATAGCCTTCCGGAGAACATGGTCGCGTTCAACCTCTACTACAACCATTACAAATCGCGAAAGCTCAACATCAGCTCGTTCGGCGGCAAGGTGCCGAATGTCGAAATCGAATCCACCGCGGTGATTCCGCGCCTCGATTATCTAAGCCCGGTGCGGATATTCGGCGGGCGCCTGGCCGGTTACATCGCCCAGCCCTGGTTGAAGCAGGAAGTCTCGGTGTTCGGTTTGAGCGACACCCGCGAAGGCATGGGCGATACCACCTTCGCACCGATCATTCTGTGGGACATGGGCAAAAACCTGACCCTCGGCGCCGCCGTGGAGATCACCGTGCCCACCGGCGAATACAGCGTCGATCGACTGGCCAACACCAGCAACAATTTCTACACCTACAAGCCGCTGTTCTCGTTCACCTGGCTGCCGACTGAACGCACCGAGGTCTCGATGAAGACCACCTACAGCTTCAACGAGAAGAACAAAGACACTGACTACAAGTCCGGGCAGATCTTCCACTTCGATTACTCGGCCAGCTACAAGATCACCGACGACCTGATGCTCGGCGTCAACGGCTACTTCCTCAAGCAAACCACCGACGACAAACAGTTCGGCCACACCGTGCAGTTTGCCGGGCAGGACGTTGATGATGGCGTACGTGGCAAGGTGTTCGCGATTGGCCCGGCGCTGCACTTCACCTTTCTCAAGTACGCCAGCGCGGAGATTCGATGGGCCAAGGAATTTGATGTGGAGAACCGGCCCGAAGGTGAAATGCTTTGGGCGAAAGTCAGCATCCCCTATGCGTTCTGAGTGCATTTGTAGGAAAACGCACCTGGATTTGTAGCCTGAGAACCTGAAAAACGCATGGGTGGAATACGCCTACAGCGGCGGTCGAGATTACAAGACAACAGGGGGAAACGTCTGGCAGATTTAAAGGGTGCGCTTGCAGATACTGGGCTCCGTTATCCCATGGTTGCTCAAGGGCTCATGGGGTGCATCGTCAGCCAGTGACGACAATGGGCCATGTCCCCCCTTAAACTGCCGAGATTGATCACGGAGATCACTATGAGCATATTACTTTCCCCGTTTTACTCTGACTTCGAATCCGAAGAAGAGGCCGAGAGCTACGATCGCTGGTTTCGTGCAGAGGTACAGCATGCACTCGATGATCCTAGTCCTGGTATTCCCCATGATGAGGCTATGGCGATGCTGGAAGAGATGCGCAGGAAGCGCCGCTCTGCTGCTTGAATGGAGCAGCAAGTCCTCGCGTCAACTGGCTGACATCTTCAAATACATCGAGCAACACAACACCAACGCTTCAATTTCGCTAAGACACAAGGTTGGTGCGGCAGCACAACAGCTTTCATCAATACCTTACGGTTACCGACCTGGCCGAGTGCCTGGTACTCGCGAGATGGTGATTCATCCGAATTATCTGCTGGTCTATCGAGTGAATGGGCGCATCAGAATACTGGGGGGTGCTTCACGCCCGGCAAAAATACCCTTCAACTTCATCGACATAAAAAAAGGGCGGCCCACCGGCCGCCCAAACGTACTACACGAGAGTCTTTTACAGCGTCAGTTGCCCACGCTCCTCTTCGGTCAACTGCTGTTTCGCCTGTTCATCCAGCGCCCCGGCGCCCAACACCTGCACCGGGCTGTTCGGGTTGTAACCCGGGGCCGGTGCACGGCTTGCGCCATCGCGAGACGGCGCGAGCTGTTCGCTGCCGAAGCTCAACACTTGCACGGTAAACACCGACGCCTGATTCTGCCGCGCCGCCGCTTGCTGCTGACGAGCGACGTCCTCCGCCGCTTGCGTCGCCGACGATGCCGCCGAACTGGCCGAAGTAATCGCCCCGGTATTCACCGCCGACACCACCGGCACACCCGTCGCCTTGCCCTGCACCGAAATGTTCGCGGCGTTGACCACCGTCAGCGCGGCGATGTTGACGTTGCCCGACACGCGGATCCCCGCTTCGCCGGCATCGATGGTGCCCAGCGGCGCGATCAGGTCGATGTCGCCCGGCGCCACTTCGGCGATCGGGTTGAGCGTGGCGATACCCGCGCCGGTGCTCGGCACCGACGGCGACAGTGTGACGTTGCCCCAAGTGTCGTAAACGCGTTTCGGCGGGGTGTAGACCACGGTGGTTTTCGAACCGCGACCGGCGTTGATGTCGCCCTCGGCCGACCAGCCGAGAATCGAGCCGCCGAACGTGGTCATGATCCGGCTCTGGCCGAGCAAAATGCTGCCCTGCGAATAGAGCTGAATGTTGCCCGAACCCTGAGTGATGATCCCTGCGGTGGACGGTGGCGCCGCGCCTTCGATACCGAACACCTGACCGCCGCCCGGGGTGAGCATCTGGATGTCGCCGCCGAACAGGGTCTTGACCCCTGCTCCGCCGTACAGCGTGATGTCGCCGTCGTAACGGATCGGATTGCCCGCCACATCAGTGGTCGGGAACAGCGCGGCAATGGCGTTGCGACCGCGTAGATAACTGCCTTTACGCGGGCCATCGACATCGTTGTACTCCAGGCCGCCGGCGCGCAGCTCGGCGAAGTACACCTGCCGCGCGAAGATCGCCTGCTCGGTGGCCGGCAACGCCGCGTAGAAGGCCTGTGCCTGTTCGTCACTGCCGTTAAATCCATAGCCGAGGGTCAGCCAGCTCTGCAGTTCGTCGAGGTAGGTCCTGGCCACTTTGCCCGGTTGCGCACTCAACGACTGGTCAGGGTTGGCGAGGTTCTGGCGATTCAGATAATGCGCGATAAAGCGTGAGTAATCAGGCCCTTGCGCGCCCACACCCGCCTGCATGACCACGCTGGCACCAGGGCGGTTGTCACCCGCCACTACCGGCCCGATGCTGGTAATACTGGCGCGGTCCTCCATCAGGATATTGCGCCCGGCATTGATGTCGAGAACGCCGGGACCGGCGATGTCGAAGCTGCTGTAGAGAATGTCGCGGCCCGCGGATACCCGCGAAATATCTCGCGGATCGTTATGCACGAACAGGTTGCCAGTCGACGCAATGCTTTCGCTACTCGGCGAGCCCATTTCGGCGTTGGGCACGATCGTTGGCTGGCCGAGGAATGTACCGGACGCAACGATGTCGCGCCCGGCCAGCATCGACACCGGGGCCGCCGCTTCGTACCAGGTGCGTCTGGACAGGTTGAACGTCAGCGTTTCACCGCTGCGCACGCCCACCAGATCACCGGTCAGGGCATAGAAACGTGCCGGTGCCTGCACATCACTCAACCCCGAGTAACTGTTGGGCCCAAAGGCAAACAGCGGATAGCGCACATTCTTGTCCGCTGAAACACCGTCACTGTTCAGATTCGTCATGATTGGCGTCGCCGACGTACTGCTGCCGTAGCCATTGAATGCGGGAGCGAACGGCGTGGCGATGGCCAGTGGACTGGCGCCCGACTGGTTGATCGCATAGCCGCCGGCATAGATCGAATCCTGCGCCAGCAACTCCAGTTGCCCTGCATTCGACGGCGCCAGCAGCAATGAATAACTCGTTGCCGGCACTACGCCGCTGCCTTGGCTGTACACCGCTGACGGCCCGGCATAGATCGAGCCTTGCGCAGCCACTGCGCGCAAGATCGACGGATAGACAAAGCGCCCGTCGGTCGGCGAGGTATTACGCGCAGTCACGGGACCTTGCCCGGTGGTTTCGCCCAGTTGGGTGCTCGGCGTCAGATTGCCGCCCGCTGAAAACAGGTCGATCGCGGTGTGATCGGTCCACAACGAGAAGCCGCTCAAGCCGCCGCCGTCGTGTACGACGCCGTCATCGGTGGTAAACGGCGTAGAGTTCTGCAAGCGTACCCGGCCCGGGTCCGCCGCCCCACCCAGCACCAGATCGCCACGGGTATTCAAGCTCATGGCCGAGTCGCCCGGGATCAACACCAGGCCGCCGGAAGCGCTGCCCAGCGTGGCCGTAAACGGATCGTACGGGCGGACTTCACGAACATCCTGAACGGGAGCGGCAGCGCCATACTGAAGATTGATACCACCCAGCGCCCCCCCGGTCAGTTGTGCGGCACCGCGCAGGTTGATCAACGCACCTTGCAGATCATGTTGCGCAACACCGACGCCATTTTGTCCCGCCCGGGCCTGCAGCGATGGGTTGACCGAGCCACCGACACGGATGTCCATGTCACCGCCGCCGGTCAATTGCAGAGTACCGTCGCTGCCCACACGTCCGGTGCTGCCGACTGCCACGATCAAGCCCTGCCCACGAGGATAAAGGTTGCTGTTGCCACTGCCGCCCATGGCCTTGAGCATGCCGGCGTCAGCACCGGCGCGCAGGCTGATGTTGCCGCCACCCAACGTCCCGAAACCGGTGAACCCCACCAGGAAGGGGCCAGTGTCGACGCTTTGATCCGGCAACGGCTGAGTCGCGTAGCTGCCGAAGTTGATCCACCACGCCGTCGGCACATCGCTGCTGCCGGTGCCCTGACGCCAGAGCCAATTGCCCACGGCCACACTCGGCACCTGTTCCGGGGTATCCATGTTTTGCGAGTACCCGCGGCGACCCAGCACATCGCCGGAAATCGAACCGCCGGCATTGATCGTCAGGTTGCCACCCATTTGCGGGTACCAGGCCTGATACAGGCTGTCATTGCCACTGACCCATTTTTCGTAATCGCTGCCGCCACTGCCCAGCACCGAGCCGTTATCCGACAGGCGTCCGCGCGGCTGGTTGTACAGCGGATCGACGTCCTGCGACTGCGTGCCGGCGGTGTACACGCCGAACGGTGAATCCATGCTCAGATCGCCCGCGGCGAGCACGTCCAGATCGCCGGTGCCGGTGCGCAACACGCTGAACATTTGCGTGCGGGTTTTGACGGTGATGCCCGGTTTGTTTTCCACGCACAGTTCCGGGAACGCACCGCACCAGGCCGCCACGTCATCGTCGCTCATCGGGGAGCCGGCAGGCATGCCCAGCCAGTTGTCCGGCGCCCACGCCCAACGCGGCGCCGGCACGCAAGAGTTCGGCGCCCAGTCACACCAGTCTTTCAGGTCGTCAGGCACTGGCTCACCGGGAGTAAAACCACCCAGGTTGCCGTCGCCCCAGACCAGCGTCGGCGGTTTTTCCGTCACCTTCAAGCCGTAGTGGGTGTCGGCCAGACGCAAGTGCCCATCGCTGGAAAGCGGCTTGATCGCGCGGCTGTCCGCCGCACTCAGATCCGCACCCGCCACCACGCGCATCGACCACGACGCACTGCCGGCCGGCAACATGCTTGCGACTGCCCAGTTGCGCCCCTGTTGCGTGCCGCTCAACGGTCGCAACTCAATGAACGCGGTGCCGTCGGCCAACACGACATCAGTCATCGACTGGATCAGCGAGCCACGCAACAGAGCAAGCGAACCGCTCAGGCGCACGCCCTTGATCGCGTTGGTGCCGGCCTCGACGTTGCCTGGCAACGGCACGCCTTTGGGCCAGCGCACGGCGCCGATCGCCGTCACGTTGTTCAAGCGGATGCCCGCGCCAAGGCGACTGCCCACCGGCAAGGTCACGCTGTCGGCAAGCAACGTACCGGCGGCGTACAACAACTGGCCCGTCGCATCGTGTACCGCAGCGGCCAGCACTGTGCCTGCGCCCAAGGTATACGGTCCGGCCAGGGTCGCCTCGGTGGGCAACAGGGTCCCGGCGGGCAGCGTCGCGGCTTGCAGCGGCACGTCGTAGTTCAACGTGACACCGGCCGGGAACAGCGTGCCTTCGGCCAGGGTCACGCCCGCCGTCGGCACGATCAGGTCGCCACCAAACGGCTGGATGCCCGGCAAGAGTTTCCAGCCGGCATCGTCGACGGTTTCCGGCGGCGGCGCGAAGCCGTCGTTGAGGCTGCCATGAAT
Organism: Pseudomonas sp. IT-P395; assembly: GCF_949767675.1. NCBI lineage: Bacteria > Pseudomonadati > Pseudomonadota > Gammaproteobacteria > Pseudomonadales > Pseudomonadaceae > Pseudomonas > Pseudomonas sp. IT-P395. The sequence continues at coordinate 96,920 of NZ_CATKPW010000010.1, read as the reverse complement.
ATCGAGGTTGCCGCCGGCTCGCATCACCAGACTGCCCGCCTCGCCCGAACCGTACACAGCGGTTTTCTGCGTATGCGGATTGAGGCTGGCATAGCGGTAGCCGGACAAGTCCACATCGCCCTGCACCACCAGATCGCCGTCGGCGGTTTTGCTGGCGATTTCCACGCCCGGCCGTAAATGGAACGCATCGGCGTAGGTGGCATTGTTCAGCCCCGCCAGCTTGTTCTGCAGCAGGTTGCGGTTGTCCAGCGCCGCGTCGATGAACGCACTGCTGTCAGCATGGATGCGGTCGAAGTAGGCCTGATCGATCACCTGATACGGCCGTCCGCTGGCCGCCGGGTCGACGCCGTCGGTGGCATCGGTATAACGCCGCGTGGCATTAAGGCCAATCGACCGTGCGCCCTGAATGCTCAGCGCACCGCTGGCATCTATGGCGATGTCATCGGCACCGAGGCGCGGCGCGTTCAACTCCAGCGTGCCGCGCAACAGCCCGTCGGACTGCCCGGGCAAGGTGCCGCGCACGGCGTCGGTGCCATGACGCAGATCGATCCGCGCACCGGCGCCAAGGGTCAACAGACCCGCAGCGGAATTGAGCTCAACCGTCGCCCGGTTCGGCGCGTCGATAATCTTGCCGTAGCTATCGACCCGCAGCACACGACCATGGGCGTCGAGCACGGCGTTGCCGGCCAGGGTCAGGCCGTTTTGCGCCGACAGGCGAATGTTGCCGACCCGCTCGCCGCTGGCATCGATCAAACCCGCGACGGTCAGGCTGCCGTTGTCCACTGATACGTTCACTTCGCCAGCCTTGAGTCCGTCGCCAATCAGCAGATCACCCTGCTTGAGTTGCAAGCTGCGACTGCCGAAGACCTGACCGGCATTCAAGCGCTGGTTGAGGGCGGCAAACTGCTGACTGGCATCACCGTTCAGGTGCTGGGCGCGGATGTCCACGCCGGCGGATTTGTACGGCACCCACGTGCCGCCGGCATCGTAATGGCCGCTGCTGGTTCCGAGGATCTGGCCTTGCAGATCAACCATGCCCGCATCGCTGGCCAGCGCGACGGCACTGAGGGTGCCGGCCTGATTGTTCTGCGCCGAGAGGTCGATGCGCGAACCGGCGGCCTGACGAATATTGCCGTGGCTGCTGTACAGCGCCACATCGCCGCCCCAGCTGTACTTGCTGACATCATTGAACGGCAAAGTGCGGCCGGCCATGTCCACAGACGCGCCATCGGCGAGGGTCAGATCGCCCTCGGATTTCACCAGCAGTTTGCCGCTGGCCAGGGTGATGCGGCTGTCCAGCGCGATGCTGCGGGCATCGAGCGTCAGTTCCGCGCCCAAGGCATTGGCGGCCGCTGGCGTGCCGGCGCCGGTGAGCGTCAGGTTGTTGCCGGCCTTGAGCAGGTTTATCGAAGCGGCCTCGCCCGTCAGCAGCGGCGTGCGCAGGTTGAGATTGCCGCCGCTGTAGACATAGCCCTTGAGTGGATCGTAAGCGCCCTGTTCCTGGTACACCGCCAGGCTGCCCTTGTGATTGGCGGTGATGCGCTCACTGGCGCTGAGGTTGACGTTGGCAAAACCCAGCGCCAGCCGATTGTTCTGCTCCAGACCGCTGGCCTGCGGATTGGGGCCGTAACCGAACTCGATGCGCTGCGCCTGAATATCGAGGGTGCCGCGGCCCGTGCCGGCGCCGCCAGTGATGACGGCGCCGGGATCCTGGCTGGCGCCGTTCCAGATCAGATTGGCGGTGCGAATGGACGCCACGTCAGCGCTTTCACCTAAGCCGTAAATGGCTGGCGTGGTGAATATCAGGTTCTGCAATTTACTCACGCCCGTCTGCGCGTCCAGCGTATCGAGGCTGACGTTGCCGTAAAAGTTGAACGCATCGCGGCTGGTCAGGCTCAAGGTTTCCAGCGCGGGCGCACCTAACTGCGTATCGCCGCGCAACAGGCGATCGAGCACACTCTGGTTCAGCGTCAGACCGGTCGGCACGCGGTTGCCGGCAGCGCTCAAGGCTTCGGCGCTGCCAGCGTTGACGGCGCCGACAGCCAGGGCCAGATGGCGGGTGCCGAAGCGTACCGACTCATCGAGTTCAAACTGCTTGTCGGTGGCGGCGGTAATGCTGCCGTTGGAATAGAGCAGCGTCGGGTTGGTGCAGACGGTCGTCGGGCACTTGCCAATGCGAATGTCGCCCGCACCGGAAGTACCGTCCGCTACCGCTGGCGCCAGGACGTTGGTCCAACCGTTCGACACCATCAGCAGCGCGGCCGCCCCCGGCTGGTAGATGAAACCACTGCTGGAGTCGTACGGCGCGTTGCCACGGCCCAGGGTGTTGATCCCCGAACCGGCTTCGAGGGTAATGCCACCATCGCTGCGGGCGGTGCGCAACAGCACCTCGGGCGCCGACAACATCGCCCCCTCGCGCAGGGTGATCGACGTCGTGTAGCCAGTGAACGAAATGATATTGCCCGCGCCGCTGTAATCGATCAGCGGTTGCGCGCCGAGGGTCAGGCGCCCGGCATTCAGACCGTTGAGGCTGTCGGCATACAGCGACACGCCAGTGAAACCGTCGGTGCGCGAATGCCCGGCACCGAGAATTTCAAAGTCCATTGCCCCGCGTACCGTGGCCGTTCCGACCACCCCGCCGGCGGCCGGGGCGAATAACGCGCGGCCGTTGAAATCCAGGGCAACGTCCTGCTCGGCGCCTGGCATCAAATACAGATTCAGCGATTTGCCATCCATCGGGGCCAAGGCCCGGGGCACGCCACGCCGTGTCGCGTCACTCTGGATGAACTGGCTGAAACCGGTCTCGTTGTACTGCGAATAACGGCGCAGAACATCCGCAGACGTCAGAATGACCTGGCTGGGCAGGCTGTTACGCAGCCCGGTGTTGGCAATCGACATCTGCCCCGAACGGGTCCACGAACCATTGCGCATCTGCAACGCGTCGTTGCTGACGCCTGCTGTGGCCTGACCATTGACTTCGACCCGGAACGCCCCGGGCAGCAAGGCAAAGGTCGAGGGCAGTAACGTGTAGGTGCCCGCCGCCAGACCCGGCACGCCGGCACCGAGGGTAATCTGCTGGCCGATGCGCGGATCGACCGCCCCGGCCTCGGCGAGCATCGGCGCGTAGGCACTCTGATTGCCCGGCACGATGGCGTACACCGGATTGCTGGCAAGGCCCGGCAGGCTGAAGGTGCCGTCATTGGCGTTGCGCACCAGCGGGTTGTAGCGGGCATCGGTGGAACCGCCGCGCCCGGAGACAAACCCGGCGCCGCGCAGATCACCGCCACCGGACAGATCGATCAGCGCGCCGCCCTGCACATCGACGTAGCGCGAGGTCAGCGTCACGCCGGCGGTATCCGCACTGATGCCCTTGAGCTGAACGGATTTGCCAGCGTAGCGATAGTCGATGCCGTCGGTGGTTCCGCCATACGGCATGACCAACCCCGCGGCGCTGACCGAAGTCACGCTGCCTGGCAGCAAATGCAGCTCGCGGGTATTGACCACCGTCTCACCGCCAAGGCTGATCATGCCCAGCGGTGCGCGGATCACCCCGCCTTGTTCAATGCGCCCGGCCGCCAGTGTCAGGTTGCCAAACACCGAATACGGCAACGCGGCCGGTGCGGCCCCGCTGCTGCTGATGCGCAAGGTGCGAGCCGGATCGGCACCGGGGATCACACTTTGGTAGCCCACCCGCACCTCGGCGGTGACATCGCTGGCAGGATAGATCTGCGCGGCACGCAGGTTGAGGTCGCCCGGTGTCCACAGTTCGGTTTTCTCGACATAACCGGTCGGCGCCAGAAAGCGCAGGTCACCACGACTGTGCAGGGAGACCTGATCAAAGCCACGACGCGTCACCTGCAAATCCGCACCCGTGAGCTGGACAATATTGCCCGCGGTACCGAACGACAGGCTGTTGCTCAGGTCCAGTTGATCCGCACTGGCGTTGAATTGCCCCGTCGACACACGCGTAGTCGGCGTGTTCATCACCCGTGGCCGAAGGTTGCCCGGCGCCTCAAAATACTTGCCCGTCCCCGACAGGCGCAGGTAGGGCGCAGACAGGTCGATACGCGCATTGTCTTGCGCGCCTTCGGCCAGCGAAATCGCGCCGGCATACAGGCTCAGGCTTTGCTGCATGTGCAGATTGACGTCACCGTCGAACGACAGCAGGCCGTTGCTCAGCACACTCAGATTATCGAACCCGCCAGCCATCAACTGGTCGGCACTCAGGCGGGCACGCCCGTATTGCAACGCGGGCGCCGCTTCACCCGGTTGCACATCGGCCGGCAACAGGGCGTCAGCGGTTTGCTGGCTGATGATGATTTCGCGCGGCACGCGCACCTCATTGCTGGCATCACTGCGCAGATAACTCGGCGTCTCCAGAGCGATCTCCAGGCGCCCACCCGCCGCGCCGACGCCACCGGCCGCCGCGCGCAGGTCGCCGTCGATGAACAGGCCGTTATAGGAACTCAAGGAAATTCGCCCGCCGTCCGTAGCGACCGCCGTCGGCCCCTGCCCGGCGATATCCAGCAGCGCCTGCGCACCGGAAGCGTCAAACCGCGCGCCATTGCGCACGACGACATAGGCATCGGCCGCCGTCGCGGTGGCCTTCTTCGCGTCGGTTTCACCGCCAATGATGATGCTGCCGCCCTTGCCCACCAGCCCATATACCCGGCCCAGCGCATCCACGCCCGTGGCAGCGCGCCCGGCGACATCGAGCACGGCGTGGTCGCCGATCCAGATCGAGCGGTTGTGGGCATTTTTGTCGGCGACTTGCGAGGCCTCGGCGACATTCATCGAGCCGAACTGCTGCTGGCGAATGTCGATGATGCCGCCCCAGGCGTGCAACTCACCGTCGACGGTAATCTGTCCGGCGCCGCGCACGTTGATGCTTTGCCCCGGGTCGACACTGATGCGCGAGCCCTGGCCAAGGGTCAACGCATTACGCGCAGGATCGCTCAACGCCACCTCGCTGGAACCGGCCTGCAAGCTCAGGCTGGCACCCGCGCGTTGCGTCAGTTGCGCCTTGGCCGGATTGTCCTGATAGAGCGTCGGCGTCCACAGTTCCAACGCCTGTTGCGGGGCGACACCGCTGGCCTGACTGGCTGCCGCGTCAGCAAACCGGTAAACCGGCATCAGCACGTCGATCAGCGTGTTGTCCGCAACGTCGAGGCGGTTGAGCCCGATCAGGTTGTAGGCCGAAAAGCCTTTGTCGAACAGATCCGCTTGCAGCTGCAAGGTATTGTCGGTGAGGGCTTTGTCGGTCTGGCCGATCAGCAAGTTGCCGGCCTGAATCAACAGGCTGCCGCCGCCCGTCACACCATAGCCACGCAACTGGCCAGCGAGGCGCAGATGACTGTCACCCGGCGCTGACAACGCACTGGACTCCAGCGTCATGTCGCCGCCCTTGCCCCCCCGAGTCTTGCCGTTGGCCAGGAGCGCGCCGCCGGAGGACACGTCGAGCAGGCTGCCGGTGCCGATTTCGATGTCGCCGCTGCTGCGGATCGAAATGACGCCACCGTCCAGATACGCAAGACTGCTCGCGTCATCCGGGTCAGTGCGCAAGTTGCTCCACAGCCCCCGGGTGTCCAGTTGCACCTTTTCCGCCACGCGAACACCCGTGGTCGTGCCCGCAGGCGCAACGATGCGGGTATCGGTGACACGGTCGGTATTGAGCTGGTTGAGCACGTTGCCCACATGCAGGCTGCCGCCCCGTGCAATCAGGTCGGCGTTGACCTGCACCTGCGGCGCGTAGAGGGTGATATCGCCACCGTTGCCGACCGTCACGGCGCCGTCCACGTCGATGCGCTCTTTGGCGGCGACTTTCAGTGCGCCCAGTTGCCAGTCACTCAGTTGTGCAGCATCGAGAAACAGCTTGCCATTGCGCGCCTCGGACACCGCGCCGGTCAGGCCCGCGTCATTGTCGCCGTGCGGACGCTCAATGCCGATCTGCACCTGATCGAGCAACGGATTGAGGCCATAGAGCACGCCACCCGCCGCCGCGACGTAGGCGGCATCGTAACCACCGACGATCAACTGCCCGCGCCGCGCGAGTGCGGTCTGACGCTGCGCGTAGCCATCGAGCACGGCACGCGGCGCCTGAGTCTGGCGCTCGCCCTGATAAACCTCCCCCAGCAGTTGCCCGTCGAGCCGCGCGTTACGGGTCCCGATCACCAATTGCCCGGCATCGCGACCCACGGTGTAGCCAGCCTCCAGGCGCTTGGTCGGTGCGATCAGCGGGTTGTAGTAATAGCTCGTCTGACCCCAGCGTTCGCTGCTGTCTTCATAACCGTTGTATAGACCGCTGTAGAGCAGATCGCCCGGCGCCTTGGACAATTCGTAGAGATGCCCGTCAGCCCCGCGCAACCAACTCTGGCGAATCTCGCCACTTTGCACATCGAGCGTGCCGCCAGACAGGTTGATCAACGAGCCCTTCTCGGTCACCACGTCATTGCCGGCGAAATTTACCGTCCCGCCCTGGGCCATCCATTCACCGATGCTGTGCCCTTGGGTGCCAAGGTAACCACCGACTTCGAGCAACCCCCCTGCCGTGTACCAGCGATCCGTGGCGTAACCGTTGGTGCCGGCGGGCACGTAGACCAGCTCACGCACGTCAACCCAGACGTCGTTGCTGTTCAGCGCACCTTTGTCGCGGTTGCCCGAAGCGTCGCGCTGTTCGTTGCCCTGCACATTGATCTTGATGCTGTTGGATTCCATCGCGACTTTCACGCCGATGGCGCCGGAAACGTCGATCAGCGCACCGTCGCGCACCAGGCTGCGACGCTGCGCGGCCACCGCGATTTGTCCGCCCGTGGCCAGGGTAATCGAACCGTTCTGGAACTCGACGCTGCCCCCACTCTGGATGTCGATGCGCGACTGGTCACTGCGAATCGAATTGGTCGGGGTAACGGCGGTCAATGCGGACTGATGCTGGCTGTCGAGGGCCGTGAGGTCACTGCTGTCGAGCATGATCGCCGTGGCGCTGCCCTGCCCCAGCGTCACGCTGCCTTGGGTGTCCGTCGCCGGGTTGAGCAGATGAATCGTGCCGCGCGTGGCGACCGATGTGCTGGCGAGTAATACGCCGTTTTGCACGACCTCATGGCCGGTCAGGGTGATGTCGCCGGTCGCGGCCTGAATCAGACCGTTGTTGCTGACCTTGCCGGCAACGCTGGCGGCTTCGAAGCCCGGCGTGACTTCGTTGCCGAACGTCGTGGAGAAGCCGTTGCCTTCGGTGCCCGCACCCTTGCGAATGTAAAAGCGATCCCCCGCCCCCAGCACGGTCTGGCCCTTGGCGGTGTTGATGCTGCCGTCGTTCTGCACTTCGCTGCCCAACAGCAAGGCATAACCGCCGGCGTCGGTGGACTTCGCCGGTCGTGCGGTTTCGATGGACGCCCCGCGCTCCACCAGCACTTTGCCCGCCGCGTCGGTGAACGTCGGCTGGCTGGCGCTGCTGTCGAAATACAGGCCGCGATCACGGAACTGGATATCGGTGATGTTGGCGGCGGCTGCCACCAGGTTGCGCACGTTGACCTGACTGGTGCCGCTGAAGACGATGCCGTTGCGGTTGATCAGCATCACCGTGCCGTCGCCCTTGATCTGCCCCTGAATCTGACTGGCCCGTGCACTCGGATCGTTGACCCGGTTGAGCACCGCCCAATTCGCTTGCTGGGCAAATTCAACGCTGGTGTTACGCCCGACGTTGAAGGTTTCCCAGTTGAGAATGGCTTTGTCGGCGGTCTGCTCGATCTTCACCGTGGTCTTGCCGTCGGCCTGAGTCTGTTGCGGGCCTTTGGCGTTCTGCCAGCCTTGGGTAAGGCTGTTGTCGACCTTCAGCCCCCCCTCGGCCAAACCGTCCGGAACAAACTGCACCGAACCCAATGCTGTCGCGCGTCCGGCCGCTTGCGCCGCTTGCTGTGCAGCAATCGCGGCGACGGTGTTGTTCAAGGTCTGAATCGACCGCTGCAGCTGTTGGTTGGCCTTCTGCTGTTGCGCCAGCGGCGGCGTCATCCCCGGCAAACCGCCGGTGCCGGGCCGTGCAGCGCTCGCCTGCTGCGCCGCGCCCTTGGCGGCAAACCATCCCGAACTGAAAGCAGTGGCCGCCTCGGCGCTGCCCGCCACCAGACACAAGGCAATCGCCTGCGCCAACGGCTTGAGCAGCCACAGCGCCGGATCGACGACAAGACGCTGTTGAGGCTGAACACGGGTACTGCGACGGGATGGGCGAGCGAGCATCACTACGAGATCCTTTTGAGTTGCCACACGAGGCCGCAGGTCGGGTGGACCCTGCTGTTATGACGTAGGCGGTTGGCGAAGGCCGCGACCGAACGGATGTCACACAAACTTCATGATTGAGGAGTAGATCGTCCAAAAAAAAGCAGCAGCCCGAAGGCTGCTGCGATTGCATTGCGACTGAAGCGAAGCTTACAAAGGACGACCGATAGCGTTGCAGACGCTGGCGTTGTTGATGTCCAGGTTGTTGCCCGAAGAGTTGGTGACGAAGTTGGCGGTCACAGCGGCTTTCCAGTTGGTTGGAACCGGAGTGAAGCTGTGCGCGATGGTGGCAGCGTTGTTGCCCGGGTTGCTGTAGTGAGTGGTCAGGAAGCTGCGTACATCATTGGCCACGGTTGCATCCTTGTAGCACTGACCGAAGATGAAGTTGGTGTAAGCGACGATCGGGTAGCCGCTTGCCGGGTTAGGCACAACCGGTACCCACTGCGCCGGGTTGGCAGGCGCGGCTGGCAGAGCGGCCGAACCCAATGCCAGGGAAACGTTGGCAGTGGTTGGCTGCACGCCGTTGACGCGGGCAACAACAGCGTTGCTCGCAGCGTTCACACCGTCCGGACCGACATAACCGATCGAACCGTCAACGGCGTTGACCTGGGTGGCGACGTCAGACGTACCGGCAACACCCACCCAGTTCGCTGGCAGTGCGGAGCCGGCTGGCAGGCGAGCGTTGGTGAAGGTGGAGTTGGTGGCGAACTTGGTCGGGCAGATCGAGTTCAGGTGGCGAGTGAGGATTTCCGAAGTGCCGCTGGAAACGTTGCGATAAACAACGCGAATCGGCGTGGTGTCGGCAGTACCCAACAGCGCACCCCAAGTGGTTTTGGCGCCCGAGAAGGCATCACACAGCTGAGTGCTGGTCAGGTTCAGCGCGGTCTGGCCAGACTTTTTGTACGGAATGGCAACCGAAGTGGCCACCGAAGGCAGTTGGATCAGCGGGCCGTACGAAGCGCCGTAGGTGCTGTTGTAGGTGCTGATTTCCGTAGCGCTGAGGATCGAGTCGCTACCGGCGAAGTGCACCGAACCGGTGGTGCTGAACAGCGCGGAGTTGTTGGTCAGGAAAGCCGTTTTGCCAGTGCCGCTACCGGTGCCCAGGTAGCTGAAGTTGGCTGGCAGAATGCTGTTGGCAGAACCTTTGTACAGAGCGGCAGGCAGAGTCGCGCCACCACCGGTAACGTTGGCGGCCATGGCCTGGGCGGAAGCCAGAGCGGCGACGGTCAGTGAGGCGGCGATCAGAGTGCGCTTGAACATGAAGAATCTCCTTTTCAACTGGGTTGTGAACACAGGTTTCGGGGTTGCTTGCATGACACTGGGAGGACTCACCGGGGCCCTCGCTAGCGCTGGCCTTGGTTAAGTCGCACTGAGAAATTCGCAGTTTCCGGTGACAGATAAAGGAAAAAACCTCGGGAGCTGTGAGGTGTTTCCGAAGGGATTTTCTCGGGTGTTTGTCGGGTGCTGCGCAGCGTCTGGGGCGGGGGTTTGGCTGAATCGGGCTGGAGGCGTTGGCGGGTGGTTGCAGATGACAGAAAGGAGAACCCGAGGATGGACCTTTTGAGGGTCGGGTGATGCTGAAGTCCTGGAAAAAAGATTGGATTATTTGTTGCCCTGACTGGCCCCATCGCTGGCAAGCCAGCTCCCACAAGGAGCCATGTTGTCAATGCGATCTGCGACACAACACAAGAACCTGTGGGAGCTGGCTTGCCAGCGATAAGGCCAGGTCAGACACCCTAAAAACATCTGACACACCACTACTGGATCAACTCAGTGCTCTCAATGATCGAATGCAATTGACTTCACAACACAGAACACTGTGGGAGCGAGCCTGCTCGCGAAGGGGCCCGATCAGACACCATAAAAACCGGCTACTGGACCAGTTGATTGATCTCAATGATCGGCAACAACACCGCCATCACAATCACCAGCACCACCCCGCCCATCACCACAATCATCAGCGGCTCCAGCAACGCGGTCATGCCCATTGCCCGCCGTTCGATATCACGCGACAGGGTTTGCGCCGCACGCTCAAGCATCGGTGGCAGTGAACCGGTTTTCTCGCCGCTGGCAATCAAATGAATCAGCACCGGTGGAAACACATTCTCCACGCGCAACGCTGCCGCCAGGTTCACGCCCTCACGCACCTTGGCCGTGGCCTCAGTGACGCTCAAACTCAAGCGATCATTGGACAAGGTCTGCCGCGCCGCCTCCAGTGCACGCAACAACGGCACCCCGGCGCCGCCGAGAATCGCCAGGGTCGAGGCGAAGCGCGCCGTGTTCAGGCCCAGAATAAAACGCCCGAACAGCGGCAACTTCAGCACCCGGTGATGCCAACTCAAACGTGCCGCCGGATTGCGCAGGTACAGACGCCAGCTCCAGAACGCCCCTGCGATGATCGCCGCACACAACCAGCCCCACGCCCTTATGAAATCACTGGCGTTTAGCATCGCCAACGTCAACCCAGGCAAATCCTGCCGCGCCTGGGAAAACGCACTGACCACCTGCGGCACCACATAGCTGAGCAGGAAAATCACAATGCCGATCGACACCAGTCCAACCACGCCCGGATAGATAAACGCGGTGAGAATCTTGCCGCGCAGGTTGTTGCGCTCCTCGATGTAATCGGCCAGCCGTTCCATGACCTGCGCCAGATCGCCGGACTCCTCGCCAGCCGCAATCAACGCGCGATAGATCTCAGGAAAATCCCGTGGCCGCGCCGCCAGCGACTCAGCCAGACGCATGCCACTGCGCACATCCGCACGCACAGCGCTGAGGGTGTGGGCGATGTGCTTTTTTTCGGCCTGTTCGACCGTGGCACTCAGCGCTGCTTCCAACGGCAGACTCGCGCCCAACAAGCTCGCCAATTGCCGCGTGGCCCACGCGAGGTCGTTGTCGGAAAGTTTGGCGCTGAACAGTCCACCGCCACCGTGCTGGGCGACGTTGCTTTCCTTGTGCACCGACAGCGCGGTCAAACCGCGCCCGCGTAATGTTGTGAAAGCGGCGCTTTGACTGTCCGCCTCAAGGTGCCCGGATTCGATCTTGCCAGTGGCATCAGCAGCTTCAAAACGATAGCGATTCATCAGGCGTCCCGTGTCACACGCAAGATTTCTTCAGGCGCGGTGGCGCCGCTACAGATCCAGCGCTCACCGTCCTCGCGCAGGCTGAACATCCCGGCCTTGGCGGCTGATGCGCGCAAGGCCTGCTCCCCTGCCCCTTGATGAATCAGGGTGCGGATATCGTCGTCGATGCAGAACAATTCGTGAATGCCGGTGCGGCCGCTGTAACCGGTTTGATTGCACGCCGGGCAACCGACCGGGCGCCACGTCCCCGGTGTCGCCGGGTGTTCCTGTTTGCAGTGATTGCACAGGCGCCGCACCAAGCGTTGCGCAAGCACGCCGAGCATCGACGACGCTAGCAGAAACGGCTCGACGCCCATGTCGATCAAGCGGTTGACCGCCGACACCGCGTCGTTGGTGTGCAAGGTTGCCAGCACCAAGTGACCGGTCAGCGAGGCTTGCACGGCGATTTGTGCGGTCTCCAGATCACGGATTTCACCGATCATGATGATGTCCGGGTCTTGCCGCAAAATCGCTCGCAGCGCCAGGGCGAAGGTCATGTCGATCTTGGCGTTGACCTGAATCTGGCTGATGCCCGGCAGGTCGTATTCCACTGGATCTTCGACGGTGAGGATGTTGCTGGTACTTGCATCGAGCCGCGCCAGTGCGGCGTAGAGGCTGGTGGTCTTGCCGCTGCCGGTCGGCCCGGTGACCAAAACGATGCCGTGAGGCTGACGGATCAGGTGATCGAGTTTGGCCAATACCTGCGCGTCCATGCCCAAGGTTTCCAGATGCAGACGCCCGGCCTGTTTGTCGAGCAGACGCATCACCACCCTTTCGCCATGCCCGGTCGGCACCGTTGAAACACGAATATCGATCGGCCGCCCGGCCACGCGCAAGGCGATGCGACCATCCTGCGGCAGGCGTTTTTCGGCGATGTCGAGTTGCGCCATGATCTTGATCCGCGAAACCAATGCACCGTGCAAGGCCTTGCGCGGCGAGACCACGTCGCGCAACGTGCCGTCGACGCGATAGCGCACCACGGAATGGGTTTCGAACGGTTCGATGTGAATGTCACTGGCCTCGTCGCGCGCGGCTTGGGTCAACAGTGCGTTGATCATGCGGATCACCGGCGCGCCGTCCTGGGTGTCGAGCAGGTCGGTGATTTCCGGCATGTCTTGCATCAAGCGGTCGAGATCGACTTCGTTTTCTGCTGCGCCGACCACTGCCGCCGCACTGCCGGTGTCGGCATAGGCAGCGGCGAGCAAACCGTCGAGTTCGTCATCGCGTACGCGTTGAATCGTGGTCGCACCGAACTGCCGCCGCGCCTCGCTGATCGACCAGCCCGGCGTTGACGGGCAAACGGTCAGCACGCCATCACACAACAAAATCCGCTGCGCCTTGGCCCAGGCGTAAGGCAGCGCACTCATCTCATGCCCTCCCCAATCCCTGTAGGAGCTGCCGAAGGCTGCGATCTTTTGATCTTTGGTCGTTTGGGTCCGTCGAAGAGCAGGATCAAAAGATCGCAGCCTTCGGCAGCTCCTACAAATCGGTTTTCCAGATCAAGAGGCGATGGCGGAATCATTGGATGGGCACCGCTTTGATAGTGGCGCGCGGACCCGACCCCGGTAAAACCGCCGGTACGCCCTGCGCCGCTGTCGGCAATTGCGGCGCCTGCATGTCCGGCATCGCCCAGCTGCGTTCCGGTTGCAAACCGCCCTGCGCACGGCGCATAAAGTCGTAGCGGTTGAGGGTGATGCTGCGCCCCGCTTCGCTGTCGCGAATGATGTACGGGCGCAGGAACACCATCAGGTTGGTCTTGGTAATCGCCCGGCGCTCGTTGCGAAACAGTGCGCCAATGCCCGGCAAGCTGCCCAGCCACGGCACCGCGTCGTTACTTTGGCTGTAGCCGTCCTGCAGCAACCCACCGAGGACCATGATCTGCCCGTCATCAAGCAGAATGCTGGTGTCGATCGCGCGTTTGTTGGTGACGATCCCCGCCGACGTCGAACTGGCCGAAGCCCGCTCATCAATGCTGCTGACTTCCTGATAGATATCGAGCTTCACCGTACCGCCCTCGGAAATCTGCGGGCGCACGTTGAGCTTCAAACCGACCTCTTCACGGGTCACGGTCTGGAACGGGTTATTGCTGGTGCCGCCACCGCCAGTGACGTAACTGCCGCTGACAAACGGAATGGTCTGGCCGACAAAAATACTCGCCGCTTCGTTGTCCAGGGTCAGCAGGTTCGGCGTCGACAACACGTTGGTGCCGCCCTTGCTTTTCAAGGCCCGGGCCAGCACCTTCAGGTCAAGAATCTTGCCGATGCCGGGAATGTCGACGGTGCCGTTGACGTAGCCCAGGTTCAACCCCTGCGGCAGCACATCAATGCTGGTCTTGCCGTTGGTGTTGATCCCCGAACCACCCAGATTCGCCCCGCCGATCACGCCTTTGCCGCCGAGGTTGCCGGTCTGCCATTGCACGCCGAACTCACTGGCATCGTCCTCGCCGACTTCGACGATAAGGCTTTCGATCACCACTTGCGCGCGGCGCTGGTCGAGCAGATCGATCACCTCGCGCAGGTTGCGATACAACGGCTCCGGCGCGGAAATCAGCAAGGTGTTGGTGGTGGCGTCGGCCTGAATCGTTACGCCGCCGGCACTGAAGGCGACGTTTTGTTCGCTCGCCTGATTACCGCTGCTACTGGTGCCGCCACTGCCTTGTGCGTAACTGCCACCGGCACTGCCGCTGCTATTGCTGGTCGATGTCGTGCCGCTGCTTTGCGTGCCGCTCTGGCCGTTCTGCCCAGCGCTGCCGCCAGTACTTGCACCCATCGCACTAAGCACCGAACGCGCGCTGTCACTGGTGCCGCTGTCGCTTTCGCCGGTGAGCAAACCGCGCAAGGCCTGCGCCAGTTTCGCCGCCTGCGCGTTGCGCAAATAAACCACATGCAAATTGCTCGGATTGCTCTGCGCGTTATCCAGTTTGTAGATCAGATTACGCGCCAGCTCCGTGCGCTCCGGGCTGCCGGCGCGAATGATGATGGTGTTGGAGCGCGGATCACCGATCACGGCAATTTTCTGCGTCGGATCATTGCCCGGCGCATCAAGCAAATCCGCGACCATCGGCGCGATGTCAGCGGCGATGCCGTTCTGAATCTGCACCACATCGGTGTCAATCGCGCTCGGCGAATCAATGCTCGCGATCAACTGCGCAACGCGGGTCAGGTTCTCGGCGTAATCGGTGATGACGATGGTGTTATTGCCCGGATAGGCGTTGATCGGGTTGTTCGGCGACACGATCGGCCGCAGCACCGGAATCAGGTTCACCGCGTTTTCATATTGCAGGCGAAACGTGCGCGTGAGCATGCCGTTACCGGCCGGTTTGTCAGCGCTGTAAATCGGCCCACCCAGCAGCTTGGCATCAGCCTCCGGCACCACCTGCGCGACACCGCCGACATCCACCACACTGAAACCCTGCATACGCAACGCCGCCAGCAACATGTCGTAAGCCTGCCGCGCCGGCACCTGACCTTCCGAGACCAGGGTCAACGTGCCCTTGACCCGAGGGTCGACCAAAAACTGCTGCCCGGTCGACCGCGACAACGCGCGCACCACCGCTTGAATATCAGCGTCGACAAAATTCAGCGTCACCGGTTGATCGCCCAACGGATTGCTCGGCAACGCGATACCCGACGACGCCGCACCGCTGCGCGTACTCTTGCTGATGTTGTGCAATTGCTTGGGCGCCGGTCGCGCCTGCGCCTGTGCGCGTTCGCGGTCGAGCACCGCGTCGCCGCTGCGCTGAGTATTGGCCAGCGGCCGCCCGAGTTCACTGTCGACCAGCAATGGCGGCTGGTTTTGCGGTGTGCTGGTGTTGCTGCACGCGCTCAACGCCATCAGCAACATCGGCAACGCCAGACGTGCCGGTTTGGATCCTGACCCCTTCATGAAGCTTCCTTAGCGCCCAGCGCCTGATCCATGCGAACGGTGCCTGACAAAGTGCCGGCGGTGACTTCGGTCGAGGGGTTGTCTGCGCGTTGCAAACGGGCCTCGACCACTTGCAGAGAAAGTTGTGCCGGGTTGCTCAACAGCCAGTCGAGCACGGCATCGGCCGGCGCCGCGTCGAAGGTCAACTGCCAGGCACCCTGTGCCTCCTGTAATTGGTAATGCCCCGCCAGGCCACTGGCCTGAAGGGTCTGCTCCAGAGACTGCGCCACGCTTTGCCCGTCCGGGCGCACGCTGACTTCGCGCAGCAGCACTTCCAGCGCCTCGGTCTGCGCGCGCAGCTTTGGCGTCTCGGTTTGCCAATAGGTGATTTTCCTCAGCGGCGGCTGGATCAGCGCGACCCACAGCAGCAGGCCGATCAGCGCTATGGCCATGCCGGCAACCATGCGTTTTTCACGCAACGCCAACGGCTGCCATCGGGCTTGCACCTGAGCGTTAAAGCGTTGCCATTTGGCGCGGTAGAGCGCGAGCGAGGCTTTATTCATCTTCTTCTGCTCCGCCGCTGTCATCGCTTTCACTTGGGCTGGCTTCAGTGGCCGGACGCAAGGTCCAACCCTCGTCATCGGCAGTGACGCTGATGCCGGCCTGGGCCAAGGTGCTTTGCCACTCCTGATCATTGCCGCCACGACGGGCTTCACTCAGCAGGCTCAGTTGCAAGGCACCGTCGACAAACACCAGCCGCTCGACACTGCCGGCCATCGACGGCATACCGCTACCGGCCTGCAACACCAGACGATTGAACGTCTGCGCCGGATCATCCGCCGCGCCCTTTTGCCGCGCCGCCAATTGCTGACGGGCCTGTTGCAACGGGTTGAGGATCACCGGCAACTCGGGAAAGGCCTGCTTTACCCGCAGGTTCATCTGGGCTTTCAGCTGCTGGCCCTGACTCGCCTCACGGGCGGCATACAGATTCAAACCGATCACCCAAACAGCCACGGCCAACGCTGACAGGGCGATTGCCCTGCCCCAGCCGCGATGCCCGGTTTTTTGTTGCTGGACCGCGCCATGCAGCCCCCAACCGGGCAACGGCCCAGTCCAACGCTGCGCCTCCGCCATCGGCAGTTCAGCGCCCGGCGGCGGTTGATCACCGATCCAGTGCAAAGTGATGCCCGGTTCCCACACAACACCGTCGAGTCCGTCATCGAACAACGGCTGCACCCGCGCCACTTGCACGCTATCGCGCAGCAATAAATGCCCGTCCTGCACGCACGCGACGGTGCCGGGCAGCACCGGCAAACGGTACGGCGCCGGATAGAGACCGCGCAGGTTCAGCCCAGCGCTTTTCAGCAATTGCCCAAAACTCAATAACTGCTGCCGAGGCGCCCAGGCGATCTGCACCTGCCCGGCCTCGTCCCGCGAACTGTGCGCGATGTGCATCTCACTGCTGTCGCCCAGCATCAAGGCCTGCGCCGCACACTGCACCGCCGCGACAATCTTGTTCGCCGGCAGCGGTGGCAAATCGAGACTCGCCAACAGGCTGTCAGCCGGGTGCAGAAAACACACCAGCGGCGGCAGTTTCGATTGCTGGCTCAACTGGCTCAGACTGAGGTGTTCTTCCCGCGTGACCTGGCCCTGACGATCCAGCCAGGCGCAATGCAATTGACTGTGCAGATCCAGCTC
This sequence comes from Pseudomonas sp. IT-P395, assembly GCF_949767675.1. Lineage (NCBI taxonomy): Bacteria > Pseudomonadati > Pseudomonadota > Gammaproteobacteria > Pseudomonadales > Pseudomonadaceae > Pseudomonas > Pseudomonas sp. IT-P395. Next base: position 79,968 of record NZ_CATKPW010000010.1, on the reverse strand, counting down.
CGCCAAGGGCGGCAACGCCACTTTCAACTGGCTCATACGCCCACCCGCGACCAGATCACCTGCGGTAAGCGGTCCTGGCTGCGATGCAGCAACGCCTCAAGACTGACCCGCCGCTGATCGCGCCGCGCCTCGCCGCGCAGGCGAAACCAGTCACTGGTGATGCCGACCTTGACGCTGGTCAGCTCCAGTTGCGGCAGGCGCAAGCGGTTAACGAAATCGCCACGGTTGATAAACCAGCGCCCGGCATCACGCTCGGCAATCAGTGCATTCGCGCGCTCCAGCGACAGCCCCGGCACATACGCGGCCAACACCGGCGCGGTGGCGGTGTTGCCGTTGAGCCAAGTCGTCGCGGGGATCACCGTCAGGTACGGCGCCAGTTTGCCCATCACCGCCTCATTCACGCCGTCGACACTGCGCAGATCATCGATGCTGCGCAGCATCGGCAGCATCGGCAACGTCGGATTCTGCGGTTTGCGTGAAGCGTTTGGCGAAGTGGCGCGACCACTGTCGAAACCGTTTTTCGGCGCCTCGGCAACCTGCGCATTCAGCAGTCGCGGGTACGAAGCAATCACCCGCTGACTGATGCGTTGACTCAACCCGGCACTGACCCCGATCAACTCACACAAGCGCTGAAACGCCGCCACCTGCGCCTCATCAACCCGCTCGTTGGCCACCAGATTGCGCAGGTTGAACTTGCCCTGCTCATCCTCCAGCCGCCCTTCAAAACCTTGCGCGGAGAGCCGCTGCGCCCACGGTTGATCGAGCCGGGTCAACGGATCGCGCTGACGTGCGTCCCACAACAATTGACGGCTGATCTCCAACCCGCCCTGCACCAGCCAACGCCCCTGCACGCGCTGCTGATCCGCCTCCAGCGCCCGGGTCGACACGCTCTGGCGCGTCAACATGCCCGCCGCAATCACCGCCACCACGGCCGCAATCAACAACGCGCTGATAATCGCCATGCCCTGTTGCTTCGCCCCCTCAGGCGAGCGGCTGTTCATGGCCGGCCTTACAACTGCCAGGAACCGATATCGGCATTCACGCCGTCGCCGTCCGGCTGACCGTCGGCACCGAGGGAAAAGATGTCGATCTCGCCATTCGCGCCAGGGTTGAGGTACTGATAAGGACGCCCCCACGGATCGTTCGGCAAGCGCTCCAGGTACGAGCGCCAATTGCTGTTCTTCGCATCCGCCGGCCGCTCCACCAACACCTTCAGCCCCTGATTCATGCTCGGGTAAGTACCGTGATCGAGGCGATACAACTTCAACGCCTGCATCAACCCACCAATATCCTGCTTCGCCGCCGTCGCCCGCGCCTGATCCGGCCGATCGAGCACCTTGGGCACCACCATCGCCGCCAGAATCCCCAGAATCACCACGACCACCATGATCTCGATCAGGGTAAAACCCTGCTGCCCACGCGGCGTGCGCATCGGTTGCTGAAGCGATTTGAAAGGTGCGATATCCATCTCGACATACCCTGGCTTGATTCGATTCGACGCGCAGTGTTGCAAGAAGATATGTCAGTGATGTTGAAAATCCTCGGGTGTTTTCGTCGTCAAGCCGTCAAGCACGCGGGTTAGCGTCGAGGGCTGGGTTTTGGCTTTGGGCGGTTTATGTGTGCGCGTTCGCGGGAAGCGGGTTTCACGTTGATTGAGGTGCTGGTGGCGCTGGCGATTATTGCCGTGGCGATGTCGGCGGCTGTGCGGGTGGCGGGGTTGATGACGCAGAGTAGTGGGATTTTAAGGGATCGGTCGGTGGCGATGATTGCGGCGCAGAGTCGGATGGCGGAGTTGCGGTTGGAAGGGAAGTTGCCGATGGGGATGAAGGCGCAGGAATGTGATCAGGGGCGGTTGTTGTTGCGGTGTGAGCAGGTGATTAGCGCAGCCGAAAACGGCCGCTTACTCAAGATTGGCATCCAGGTATTCGACCGCAACCAAGATGCGCCGCCGTTGGTCAGGCTTGAGACGTTGATGTCCCGAACGGAAAGCCCCTCACCCTAGCCCTCTCCCAAGGGAGAGGGAACCGATTCGGGGATATTCGAAAGCTGCACCGACTTGAACGTCTTTCATTGAATCCAAAATGGCCAAGCTCACAAAGCCAAATCGAAGGCCCTTCACCAAACCATAATCGCCAAGGCCTTTCATCAAAGCCATAATCGCCAAGGTCTTCCAGGTCGACGTACCCCGCAAGACACCTCGGTCGGCCCCCTCTCCCTCCGGGAGAGGGCTGGGGTGAGGGCCGCTTCTACTCGCAAAATCCCAGAATCACCAAAGCCATAATCACCACGGTCTTCCAGGTCGATGCACCCCGCAACACACCTCGGTCGGCCCCCTCTCCCTCCGGGAGAGGGCTGGGGTGAGGGCCGCTTCTACTCGCAAAATCCCAGAATCACCAAAGCCATAATCACCAAGATCTTCCAGGTCGATGCACCCCGCAACACACCTCGGTCGGCCCCCTCTCCCTCCGGGAGAGGGCTGGGGTGAGGGCCAAGGTTGCCAGCTAGCGGTCACTTGGCAGCAACGCTCTCAAGCGCCGGGTCCTCAGCGACGCCCCATTTGTTGAAACCATAGCCAAGCACCGTTGCGATCAAAATGAACACGGACAGGCTCGCCAGCGGAGGAAAGGGGGCGACGGCGAGCAGCACGCTAACGACGCCAGCCGTCACGAACATGAGGGTGCCGCCCGCCGCCGACGAGGCCCCCGCTTTCTCGCTGAACATCTCCATGGCCCTGGAGGCGGCGGCGGGCCTGACCAGTGTCGTTCCTAGCGTACAGATGATCATTGGGATGGCCACTGTAGCGATAGAGAGCTGGAACTGAATCAACCCCACCATGATCAGGCCGGACAGCCCGGAGATAGCCAATCCCACCTTGATTTGAGTGTCGATCGTCAGTGTTCTGGATAACCGGGTGGCCAATAACCCGCCCACCACATAGGCGCCTCCGTAGGCCAGTAGCACAAATGAGTAACTCAACGAGGACACCCGGAGCGTTTCGAGAAAGATGATGGGAGAAATAGCAATGAATCCAAAATGACAGGAAAAGGCCATAGCCGATGTCATCCACGAATACACGAAAGGTTTATAGCTGAAGATATCCGCATAACGCTTGAGAATTTCCAGCTTTTGCGATCGCGACGTTAGCGACTGATCCGGTAATTTGGGAAAAAACCACAGTGTTTGCCCCAGCAAGATCACAGCCAGCACAGCAAACACGTAGAAACTCCCCTGCCAATTCAGGGCGTACTGCAGATACGTCCCAAACAACGGAGAAAAGGAAATACAAATCCCGCTTAACGACAGCATGTAAATGCGAATCCGCTGCCGGTCTTCAGCCGTGAAGACATCCTGAACAATCGCTTGAGCCAACACAAAACATCCGCACCCTGCGCCCTGCACGACTCGCGCCAAGGCAAACTGCAGTTGCGTGCTGGACAGCAGGCAGCCCGCAATACCCAGCAGTGACACTACCAACCCAAGTTTGAGCATGACAGGCCGGCCATACTTGTCGGACAGCGGCCCTACAACGATCTGAGAGATGGAGAACCCCACCGCAAATGTCGCCACAAAGTAGGTGACTTCATTGACCTTCATTCCAAACGCATCCGCCAGAGCCGGATAAGACGGCAGTAATACATCGAGCGGGAATACGCCAAGTGCGACCATGACCGACAGCAGGAAAAGTGCAGAGGCCTTTGAAGGCGATTTGAGTTTAACGTTCACCGTAGTCTCCCTTTGTCTGTCATTCGATAAGCCCTGCCTCGGCAAAGCGCTTCACGTTCATCGGTTCTTTGAAAAAACCACTGCGTTTCATCGCCGTTATCGTTGCGGTACATCCAGCTCTGGCCCTGGCACGATGAGGCGCGCTGCCTTGCTGCCTTTCATGGATAACCTGCGCGCTGGCGGCATCAACGCCCACCAGCTTCAAGTTCTCGTACAACCATGTTTCATGCAGCCTGAAAAATTCGAAGATGGCTTTAACGATAAAATCCGCCATGAATGTTTTCTGAGCGTCCGAAGCACCCTGCCAAACAATGGTAAAAAGATGCGAAAAATAAAGTGAGTGCTTGAGTTCATCCTCAAGATGGTCACGCAGCATCCGGTAGACGGGCGTATAAACCGTTGACTTGGAGATCTTCAGGAATTCTTTGGTAATCACGGTTTCAGAAACAAATCCAACAACAAACCAAGCCAATTCGGTATGGGCAGGCTCTACCGAGTTAACAAGCGCCCGGATGTTCTGCACGCGTTCCGAGGTAATTTCCCGATTGGCAATTCCATAAATAGCGCTGACTTGATTGGCGACATCTGCCGACATCACTGCATGGTAGGCCTCATCGGCATATAACTTGAGTCCTGTGAGTTTCAACTCTGGAGACAAACCCAAACCGATTCGATCATGAGCAATGGTTGTGATCGAGCGATTGACAATGCGGGTCTCTAACTCAGTTGTGTAGTCGAGGAACATCACCAGATATCTTGCCAATATCGCCTGCCTGACGGCGTCGCCATGGCAATGAACAGCCTCATCAGCCAACCAGGGAGTTGCCGTCGGCACAAACCAGTCTTTGTGCTGTTCGCCGCCCTGCGCCCAACCCGACAGGTCATAGGCGTTAGGCCGCGAACGCACGGTGGCGGCCTCGTTCCAGTCCAAGAAGACCATCAACGCATCGCTGTCGATTGAGCACTCTTGCTTAATCATTTTCTCGTGCGCCTCCGCTGGCATGCAGCGCTTCCAAAGCCACCGGCATGTCCCTGCCGGTGCTAACCCCGGCACCGACAAACAACAAAGGAGCTGACTGATGGGAATCGCCCAGAATCGGCTCCAGACATGCCTCATCAATAGCGGCAGAGACCCAAGTCCCAAGGCCCAAGGCAGTTGAAACAAGCTGCACGGTCTGGGAAATGTGACCGGCGTCCAGCAGCGCGACGCGGTAGGCCCTTGAGTGCGGATACTTCCACCATAGCCGGTCAAACTGGCACGTCAGAAAAATACCGAACGGAATATCTTCCGCGAAAAATTGGCCGTTGAGTGCATGACCCAAGCTGAAATCGTCATCGGTTTTTATGGTTTCCAACTGGTGTTCGACAGGATTGTAGTAATAGAACCCAGGCGGGATCTGCGCGACATTGTTGATGTAAACATATCCCTCAATGGCATTGAGTCCGCCACCTGATGGGCTACTTCTGCGATGCCGAAGTTCATCAGGGCACAGCTGGCTAGTCGCAAGACTGCGGAAAGGAAGATACGCCAGCGAATAATAAAGAATCAATTCTATCTGCTGCTTCGTGAGCGCCACAGGAAGGAACTCCCTGACGCTGCGGCGCTTTGACAAGGTACTTTGCAAGTCATAATTCTGAGTAGTGACCGGTCGTGTTAGAGCAATACAGTGCCCTGTATCTTTACCCTTACTCTCATGCCTTAACCTCGGCACTGGAACAGTAAAGGCTTCGTCACATGCCGATTGGTAGGCTATCGCCCATTCATCGACACTTTCCGGTCGCGCCGCATAGTCGATCTTGCTGGTGCCAACGTGAAAGATGCGGGAAAGATCATCCCAGCCCCATTCCATTGCGGGAAATCCGCTCTCTGACACTACCCCGGCGGCCAGCAATTCCTGGTCGATCGAATCTTGTGTATCCGGCTCTACGTCTGGGTTTTGGCTGAGATGCAGTAAACGACAAAGATACTGAGGAGAGATGGAATATTGCTTGTGTGCCTGGTAGTCCCATAGCACCAATTGCTTATTCTTGATCAGAAAAAAAATATTATCACTAATATAGGATGGCACTTCTCTCGTCCTTGAGACTGGTAAAAACAAAAAGCCCGGAAGAACTTCTTCCGGGCCCTGACATCACTTGACGGTGGTTTTAACCGGACCTGCTGCTTGAGTCCAGTTAGCCAGGGTTTTCGATTCGAGATTAATAACAGTCATGACACTCTCCTTATCTTCAATAAAGCCGAACCATTCGGCGAAGTGAGATTTAAACAAATAAAAACAGCTGTCAAGAATGAAAATCAAAAAAACTTTTTGCGCTTAACTTGGTGCGTAACTGTTATACAACCGCACCGGGATAGTGCTACGAAAGTCTCCGAATCCGGCCAGCTCGATCATTGTCCGACAATTTAAGTGCGCCATTGCAGCGCACACTTTCAAAGCATATGAATCGCCCTGAATTTCATAAACGCCGCTTTGCCTGAACTGACATCGACCAAATGACAGAATGGCGTGCGGCTGGATTGCGTCTTTATCAATCGGTCGCCGAGGTAACTGTCATGACAACGCCCGACGCACGGACAGGGGCCACAGACTACTGCCTGCCGAATGTTCGACCATTTCCAGAGACACGTATCCGCCACAAGCGGTCAGCGCATGACAATGGTATCGTCCACTCCTTTTCAATGTTTCTGACAGATTATGAATAGAGCCAAATCCTCAAACCGGACCATTGCTCCCGCACCAGGCATCCCTGAATCCGAAGTGAGGCCAGGACACCATCGCTATGCTTTTGTGAGTTTTCGACCTTGCTCTCGCTGAAGGATGTGTACATGCCCAACGCATCGCAGAACGCGCGACTCACTGAGTTGCTGACAGTGAGCGAAGCCAGTATTGACAGGGCTGAATCCAATGCCGACCTCCTGAACGTGATCCATGAGTTCGCCTTGTACAACGGCCCGCTCGAATTCGATCGCACACGCGCATGGTGGTGTTTCGGCACCGGCCTGTTATTGCTTGCGAGCGCTGTGGCCCTTTATTGGATTGGGAACATCCATAGCGTCGCTCTGTTCTTTTACCGGTTGGAAATTGATCCCGACTCGTTCGGCATGGGTACTGGTTTTCTCGGCATCGTGATTGCCGTTTGGAGTCTGGCATGGATGAAATCCAAATCTGATCGGTTGCCGTCGCTCAGTAAAAGAATTGCTCGACTGTCATCCTACTTCCACAACGGACTGACTTTCCTGAGAGAAGACTCAGCCGCAACCCTCAAAGAGCTAGACACGGAATTTGGTGATTACCGTCGCGGCGACTACAGCCGCAAGTTGGTCGAGTCGATACAGGGTGAATTTACCGGCACGTTGCGCAACCTCCCTTTCACGTACCGCCAGCTGCACTATGTCAACCGACGCGAGGTGCATACCACGGTTACCGACGAAAAGGGCAATACCAAAACCGAGACTCGAGTGGTTTATGACCACTACGATCGCTACAGTTTGGTCATCGACTTTCCATGGGTCACCGGAATATCGGTCAGATCTGATTACCAGTCCCAGAACGACTATTCGCATCCCATGGACACGGCTTCTACGGATTTCAATAAAGCGTTCCGTTTGACCGGTCGCAGCGAGATGCTTTGTGCGAAATTCATCAAGCCTTCGACGGTGCTCCACTTGCTGAAGCTGTTCGACATCCTCCATCGTCCGAACCTGGAGTTCTCCGACAGTGGAGAGCTCTGCCTAAGTTTTGAGAGCAACGACCTGTTCGCGTTCGGTGCCCAGTATTCGCTGGCTTCGCCCAACAATTTTTACGAAGAAATTTCTGCCGGTATCGAACTGCCGCGTCTGATGTCTGCGCTCCAATGGAGCCATGCACTCAGTGAGCTGCACGATGACAACTTTACCTTTACCGCCACTCCCCCAAAACAACGCCAAGAGAAGTAAGCCATGGACATTGCACTCATCCTCTCCGCAGTTATCGCTGTCGTCATAATCGTAGCGGGCTTCAGCATTTATAACGGCATCATCGGGGGACACAACCGAGTACAACGTGCATGGTCGGACGTCCTCGTTTACGAACGCCAGAAGACCAAAGTTCTCGACCAGCTTCAAAAAGTGCTCACAGATTTCATGGTCTATGAGGCCAGCCTCCTGGAAAAGATCACCGGCCTTCGCAGCGCGGTCAACGCCCTGCCTGCGGGCGCCAATGGCAATGCCCTCACGACCGTTGAAACCGCCACCCGGGAGCTGATAGGTGGCCTACGCATCGCTTTCGAGGCCTACCCTGACCTGAAAGCATCAGAAGCGGCGAACAACATGATGCGTGAAATTGCCGAACAGCAAGAGAACGTCGGCGCAGCCATCACCATCTACAACCGCAACGTCGAACTGTTCAACAACGCCATCGAGATGTTCCCCGGCTCGGTCGTCAATGGCTTGTTCAACAAGAAAACTCGCGTCACGCCATTCACCGATACCGAAGCTTCACAGAGTTTCTCTTACACCCCGAATATCTAATCTGCGTTAAGCAATCGACCATCACCCGTGAGGGTGGTGGTTCGATCACCTGCCTTCTTGAATAGATTCGCCGCTGATTTCTCGGGCGCGAACCATTCAATGACACGAGCGTTCAATCGGCCCCTTCTGAATCAACCAGCCCCACCACCGGAACCTGCCAAGCAGGCTTTTTCCCACTCTGGCCATCAAACACCCGGCGCGCCTCGCGAAAATCATCGACGTGCTCCACAACCCAAGTCCAAATCGGCGACATGCGAACCAACAGCTCCATACCCAACGCCGTCAACTCGTACTCGACATGGGGCGGCACTTGATCCAACTCCCGCCGTATCAGCAAACCATCGCGTTCCAGCGCGCGCAGCGTTTTGGTCAACATGCGCTGAGTCACGCTCGTCATTTGCCGTTTGATCTCGGCATGACGCATCGTGCCGTACACACCCAGGGCATGCAGGATACCCAGTGACCAGCGGCTGCCGGCGTGCGCCAGGACTTCGCGCCGCACGCCATCATCGTCTCGTCTTAGCGTCTGGCAGATCGCTTCTGCCTGGCTAAGGGTTTCCTCATCGGTCATGTGTCCTCCTGGTATCACGCGTGTGCCTTCTTCTGAGCGCTGCGCAATCGTGCCAGCATCGCCAAATCATACAGACGACGGATCTCAGGAGACATCATGACCGAAGCGACCCACCCTTCCCCACAATCCATTCTCGTACTCGGCGCCGGCGAACTCGGCCTGCCGGTGCTGCGTAACCTTGCGCGGATAGCCAAGCGCTCGCCCGGCAGCACCATCAGCGTCCTGCTCAGGGATTCGACCATCAACACACAAGTCCCCGAGAAAAAACTGGAAGTCGATGAACTGCGCAGTCTGGGCATCCAGCTAGTCGCTGCAGACTTGGTTAACGACTCCATCGATCAATTGGCCGAAGTGTTCGCAGCATTCGACACCGTCATAGGCTGCGCAGGCATGGTCGCAGGCCGGGAAACGCCGATGAAACTGGCGACAGCCGCGCTCAAGTCCGGCGTGAAGCGCTATTTCCCCTGGCAGTTTGGCATCGATTTCGAAGTGATTGGCCGGGGCAGCCCGCAGGACTTGTTCGATGCGCAACTCGACGTGCGCGAGCTGCTCCGCGCCCAGGATAAAACCGAGTGGGTGATCATCTCGACCGGCATGTTCACCAGTTTTCTGTTCGAGCCGGTCTTTGAAGTCGTCGACTTTGAGAACGACGCCATCAACGCCTTGGGCAGCCTGGAAACCAGCGTGACGCTCACAACACCCGAGGACATCGGCAAGCTGACAGCGGAAATCGTCTTCTTCGAACCGCGCTTTCGCAACGAGATCGTGTACCTGTCTGGCGACACGGTGACCTATGGACAAGTGGCGAGCCTGCTTGAACGTGTGCTGGGGCGTCCGTTCAAACGTAACGTCTGGACGGCTCCGTACCTGATGCAGGAACTGGAAAAAGACCCCACTCACCACATCAAAAAATACCGCGCCGTATTTGCCCAAGGCAGAGGTGTGTCGTGGCCCAAAGCGGGGACTTTCAACGAGCGGCAGTCGATTCAGGTCACTACGGCTGAACAGTGGGCAAGGAATAACCTGGCAGTCGATTGACGCAAAGAAAGCAACCCACTCGCAGGTACAGATACGCGTACATCGTCTCAACATTTATCGCGGCTGAAGAGCAAGCCCGCTCCCACCTCGGAACACGCTCAAAGGTGGGAGAGAGCCTGCTCGCGAAGGCGCCAGAATGAACACCCGATCAATCATCAGGTGATCCCGACACCCGCATCACTCCGGCAATTGCAAATTATCCAACGCCCGATTCACCGCCAACTCCCCGAGCATGATCAACTGCGCAATCCCCAACAACGCCCGACGCTGCGACGCCGGCAACAGACTGGCGACGTTCTGCGCGATGGTTTTGGCCGAAGCGAGTGTTTCACTGGCATCGGTTAGCAGTTCTTCGTTTTTGTTGTCGGCGGTGACGGCATACATCCCACGGTTTTTACGTGGCGGCGGCGTGGAACCGGGCGGACAGAGGTAATGGTCGAGCGCGCGGTCGGCGGCTTCGTGGAGTTTTTTGGAGTCGATGGATTCGTAGGGAGACGTGCAGTTGGATTCGGGCGGGTTGGGTGTTGGTTTGATCATGGTAAAGCTCCTTGATGACTGGAGCCGCCACCGTTCGCGGTCAAACAAACTGGGTGGCAGCTGTACGCGGGTTGACCGACCGGACATCAAGGAATCCGGCACACCCGAAGGTGTCCCACGCACAGCCACCGCGACATGATTTCAGACAATGCCTGAACACGTGCAGAACGCTGGCGCGCCTTGATATTGGGCGGACGGTCAAATCCGATCGCTGATTCGTCAGCGACCGCACCACAATAGAATCCGCCCCAAAAGCGCACAAGCCGGCGGATTCTGGCGTAGCTGTAGGCAATGGCGCAAGGATGTGTAGCCTGGGAGAGTGTTTGGAGATGTCTTTTTAAACGTTGGTGTTTATCGAGACCAAATTGCGTAACGCCTCTCTGAATACATCCTTCCACTTATCCCTAGCGAAATGCTCAACCTCGCAGCCCATCGAAACCCCGCTCGCCGCAAAACCGTGCTTCTCTGCCGTCTGGCCCTCTCCCCTTCTGACGTCCAGCGACTGAGTTACCGGAAGTGGTCAGGATGACTATGCTGTTGACTTACCTAGCTGAAAAAATGGTCAGGCAATACCAATACCGAGGTTGATGCATAGAACGCAAAACACCGATCTGACACCAAATCGACCGGGCAAATAAAGCAACGGAGTGCGGGATGAAAGTCATCGCTTTTTTAGCCATTTACCTCGCAGGTGGGGTTGCCCTGTTTCCTTTCCTCGACCTCATGCGTCCCGTAGGTGTGTTTCTCGACCATTTCTATTCACAAATTTTCCTCGGTTCCGGCGCTGACATAGCAGAACGCCTAAGCCTGAGCTTTATCTATGCAAGTCTGTTCCATCTGGTGTGGTCGGCTTTATTTTCTGAATCTGCAAAAAACTGGGTATCCACGATTAACTTCAGAGACCTTTGCTATCTCGCTTTACGATGTCTGAGTTTTTTTTGCGTCAGTCTGATAAGTCTCGGGCTGGTTGGAATAACCAGCCAAAAAGTGCCCCGTACGGACTTTCATCAATATTTCACTTTTTTGGTGATCTGCATGCTTCTGGGTCTTTGGGCGTGGTCGCTCAAGGATTTTCTGGTGGCAGCCTTTCATTGCACCGGAAGAAGAATCAGAGGAACGACTAAATAAAAGCAGCCAATAACCCAGGTCATTTTCACTAGGCTCGGCGCTAGGCCGAAAGCAGCAACAAGGGAGGCAGCACGTCCCGAAAGGCTGGCACCAAGTATCACCATCCTCCGCAACCTCATACCGAAGACCCGGAGTTTTTGTCGAGCTAAAATCGGCTATAGGAACTGTAATTGAAGGCCTCGACCCTCGTATTTTTCGCACTTTATTGCACGGGTATCAGCGCAGCGTTTGCCGATGACTTACAGGCGCCAAACGACAATCGCGGGCCAGCAGGCATCGTCGTCGGTGAGCGTTTGGCCGCGGCCAAATCCAAGCTAGTCAAACAAGGCTGGAAGCCGACGCGGATGCATACCAACGACGGCTATGAATACAGTGGCGTGGAGAAGGAGCTGGCTACACGCAAGTTCTTCGAACTGGATACCTGCTCGTCTGATAGCTCGCGCTGCATCTTGTACTACGCGAAGAAAGGAACTTGCCTACGCGTCGATACCATCGGTGAGCAATTCAATGACATGACCGTGACGCGATGGACCCGCGAATGTCCTGAAGCGCCTCAATAACCACACGAAGACAGCACGGCAATAATCAACTGCCCCACAGGTTTCAGCGTCGCACACAACATCTGCCATCAACTTAAAACCCTGTGGGAGCGAGCTTGCTCGTGAAGGCGCCAGAATGAACACCCGATCAATCACCAAGTGTTCCCGGCACCCATCACTCCGGCAATTGCAAATTATCCAGCGCCCGATTCACCGCCAACTCCCCGAGCATGATCAACTGCGCAATCCCCGCCAGCGCATGGCGCTGCGATGCCGGCAACAGGCTGGAGACGTTCTGGGCGATGGTTTTGGCCGAAGCGAGTGTTGCACTGGCATCGACCAGCAGTTCTTCGGTTTTGTTGTCCGCCGTCACGGCGTACATCCCACGCTTTTTACGTGGCGGCGGCGTGGAACCGGGTGGACAGAGGTAATGGTCGAGCGCGCGGTCGGCGGCTTCGTGGAGTTTTTTTGAATCGATGGATTCGTAGGGGGAAACCGAGGCGGTTTCAGGCGGGTTGGGTGTTGGTTTGATCATGGTGAAGCTCCATATTTATACCTGGTGGAACCACCAAAACCTGTCGCTAAACAAAGTAAGGGTGGCAGCTGTACGCGGGTTAGCGAACCGAGAGGTATAAGACCCGGCAGACCCGAAGGTCTCCCACGCACAGCCACCATATCGTCGTCGCAAACATCTGCGACAAACTGGAGCGTCGTTGTACTTATACCTGGTCAGGTCGCTAAACCCGGTCGCTGGGTTGCCAGCGACACGTAGACGATAAAGACCAGGTACAAAGTGCACAAGCCGGCGGATTCTGGCGTAGCTGTAGGCAAAGGCGCAAGGATATGTAGCCTGAGAGAGTGTCTGGAGATGTCTTTTTAAACGTTGGCGTTTATCTAGACCTCATTCCGTCTCGGCCCCCCACGACAGATTCGTCCCCTGCCCCAACAGACGAAAGAAAATGGCCGAGATTGCCAGTCGTAACTGACAACCTCGGCCATATAAACAGTGCTATTTCTTCCAGCACATATCGACGTCATCCTGAGTGCTCAGGTCTGTATCGATGCCCAACCGATACCTGCAGTAATCAATAATCCACCCCCGCTCCTCTGCCGTCAGGCGCTCTACCTTCCTGATCTCTCCATCATTGGCGTGGATGTTGTAGAACTTCATCTGAAACGTGGGGTGCTTCTTGATGAAGACAATGGTCTCGATGTCGCCATCCTCAACGGCGTTGTAGTAGCCGACGTAGAGCATGGTCGCCACAACTAGGATTGCCGCGATTAAAAGCTTTTTCATTGTGGCACCGAAGGGGTGGAGGCAGACGGATTTTGGCTTTCTTGTATCTGACCATCTCAGCCCTTAGGTTCGCAGGAGCTGGCTATACCAACGTAATGAGCTAAGTGAATGGCCATGTGCTACTTTTTCAAAGCTTCTCATCCCCGTTCATTACAGGAGTACGTATGTTTACTGACATCAAGCCAGGTCCAAAGCCAAAGCGTGAAGACGGCAAGGAAGATCGCAGACGGCATGTGAATCCACCCAACGATAAGAAGCACCCGACTTTGCCAATCCACAAGCATAAGCCTGGAGACTAGCTGCAGGTTGCAGCCTCAGTTATTGAAATTGGCCTTGGGACGGATTCCTTCTCAAAAATCGAATCCGTCCGCGTAGAGCCTCGTTTAATTGGTTGGACAGTTGAAGGCATCGAGTCCAAAGACTAAAGGGCTGTACTCAACACGCAAGGCGATGATTGAGTAAAAAGGAAGATCGCATGGACGAAGCGGCAAGATTTGCATTTTACGAAAAGATTTACTTTTACGAGCTGGAACGCAAAGAAAAGCTGATTTCGAGGCTCAACCTCCCCTTGGCCATCCTAGGCGTATTGCTCTCATTTCTATCTTATATGCTGAGTAAAGCGCCCGGCTCAGAGGACGGCTTTGCCGGTGTCTGGTTTTGGATTTTGTATTTGTCCGCTGTCTTCTGTCTGCTTTGCGGAGCTTATTACTTCCGCTCATCTTGGCAACTGCGTGATTTCGACAGGGGCCTCCCAACCCTGACTGAGCTGGAGAAGTATCGTGCCGAAACAACCACTCATTTCGCAGTACATGGCGAAAATGAAGATGACGCAGAAACCTACTTCAAGACAATAATCTTGAGCTACTACATCGAAGGTGCAACCGTTAACACGGTGAATAACGATAAACGTGGTTCAAAACTCGTGTCCTTAGCAAATTCCGTAACGCTCACTATGATTTTTTCGGTGTTGTCCTTCATTCCGTTTTATACCCATCAGCAGGAGCTGAACCAGCATGAGCAATCAAAAGCCTCCGCCACCTCCGCCACCTCCAATGCGCTTCGTTAGGGATCACGGGAAAAATCTTCCGAAATCTCCGCCACCTCCGCCGCCGTCTAAGAAAGAATGACTGCTCTGGCCCTTACCCGAGCTCGTTTCGAGTAGGGGCCTATTCAACAGAAGCTCCATTCAAAGGGGGCGGATTATTTCCAGAAATAAATCAGTCCCATTTTTACGAGCTTCATCACCGCTAACTACCAGCAAGGCATGGCTCGGCAACACTTCTGATGCTAGCCTTATGCTTCCACTCCCGAAGTCCTATCATATATGCCCATCGAACCTGATCGCCTGTATCACGAACTCGGTTACCTCATTGCTGAAATGCCAGATCTTACGACGCCCGAATGGCAGTCCAATGAAACCCAGAGATGGCTCGGCCGTGCTTCGGCGTGGATTGAGCAAAGCGGTAACTTAGTGGACACGGTTGCTTTCAACGCTGCCGTAAACAGTTTATGCACCAACCCACGCTTTCCAAGCCACATCGCCGCGGTGCCGCGTTTAACCACTATCCTTTATCGAGCGCTAGGTCGCGCAGAGCTCGAAGCATCGCCTGCTAGCCGGGGCTCTTTTATACCTGTAGGCGAGATATTTTCTGCCTTTGCCGCTCTGTCAAAGATCCTGAGTGAAGCCACAATCAGTGTGATGTTCGTCGACCCATATGCCGACGCCAATCTCTTGACTGACTTCGCAGTGTTGGTTCCTGACGGCGTCATCACGCGAGTGTTGGCAGATGCAGGCAGCAAGAAAGCAGCTTTGGCACCAGCGTTGAAGCACTGGGTGCAGCAGTACGGCTCCGAACGCCCATTGGAAGGAAGACTTGCGCCAGATCGGTCGCTTCATGATCGACTAATCATCATTGACGAGCGAGAAACTTGGAGCCTCGGACAGTCCTTCAACGCGTTAGCTGCACGTGCCCCTACTAGCCTTATACGAGCAGATCTCGAAACAGCTCAACTTAAGATCCAAGCGCATAACCTGATCTGGCAGACATCGGCACCCATTCAATGAAATTGCGAGACAATGATCAATGTGATGGCATCTAAATTTAGAGATAGCCCCCTTGAGAAATCTAAGACTGGTGGTATTACATACTCCGCAAAGCACATAAGGATCTATGAGATGGCTGCACAGTTAGATGAAGCTGAAAAACAAATCCTTGGAGCGCTGTTAATCGACTTTTCAGAGCGCCAGTTAGATGCACAACAATTGAAGAAAACTTATGAAGGCCCAAAAATATCAGATTTAATCTCGGCGATTTGTTCCGGAGACGATATCACCAGAGTGGATTTCGATATTGCCCTCAATGATCTTGTAAAGCAAAAACTCATCAAAACGGGTCCGTGGCAGCCTTACGAGAACAAACCAGGTGCAGGGTTTATTCTTGTTGGCGGACATAGCCTAAAAGAATATGCCTGCTTAACCGAACTTGGATATAAGTCCGCTAGACAAGCTCCCAACCGTCCTGCGAAAAGCCAGCGAATCGTAAACAACCTTCACATTTCTGGTGGCCAATTCACCAACCTGCAACTTGCCGCCGGTGAGATCATCACCCAAAAAATGCAATCTAACACTGGGGCCGATTCCGACATTTTGGCTAAACTTATCCAAATATTGGAAAAGCAAGGACAAGTCGTTTCACTCGAACAACAAAACGAGCTTTCTGTTGCTATTGCTCATGCAAATGAAGGTAACGGAAAAGCCGCCAAGACCTCCCTCGAGAAAGTCTGCGGGTCCGTCTGGGATTCCGTCCAGCCTGTAATGTGGCCAATCCTTGGTGAGCTATTAAAGAAATAGCTTAGGGCTTTGATGATAAGTATGTGAGTGCACTGGCAACTTAAATTAAAGCGCTCTACATCATGGCTTTACAATTTCCTCGCCCCGCGCAAATTACGCTTGAGGCCTAAGACGATTTCGTGCCACTTTCATACTTTCTGAAGTATCAGGTCTTGGCAGACTTGAGTCTACATTCCCCATATTTCCCGGCCAAATAAACTTCACTGAAAACCCCGTTACCGCTAAGCATGATTAGAGGCCCAAGCAACTTAGAACCTGAAAGCTCATGTATTCTCTTCAAAAAAACAAAATCTTTTCTGGCAATAAATCTGTTTAGGCTCTCCAATGGAATGAAGCCATAAAGTGCTGACTCGATATTGTTACTAGCCCCCCTCGCGGCCACACCAATGACTTCCATAGAGTCATTGAAAAACGGACCACCGCTATTGCCTTCAATCAGAGTGAAATCAACTAGCCATAGATCAAGGTCAACTTGTCTGCGACGCTGAGTTGTATGTCCTCTAGCGATGTAGTGTGCTGAACCGTCTCGATACTTTGGAAACCCAATTGACAAAACTGATTCCATGGGCCGAATAGTTGTTCTGTTAGCTTTCCGTAAGGGAGGAATATTTCGAAACTCTCCATTCGGCTGAAATATGGCCAAATCTGCTTTCTTATCTGAAAGAATGAGCTCTGCAGCATATTCTTTATCCTCACCGACTCGCTGAAAAGAAATCATATGAGGTGCCATGGTTTTTGAAACGCCGCTAACAACGTGTTCATTGGTAACAATCCCAACACCATCCAACAAAAATGCAGTTCCTTGACTGTCATCAGTAATGTTTTTAACTACGAATATCGAGTTACCTAAAATCTCCTCTGGGGATTTTTTAAACTCGGGGTTTTCTCTACCTATAGCCACGGTAAAATCATATGCCAGTCGACGATAGACCCTGTCGCTCCGACCTCGGACCATCTGAATATAATTAAGTCGACCCTTAACCACTTTGATAAAAAAATCGCCTGCATTTTCTTTAACTCTAACGTTCTGCCGCGCTTGCAGAGGCTGGCTATCACCCTTCAATATTTCCAAATACTTCGCTTCTGCCAACTCAGCTCCATATCGCTTGAGAGCATTAATCATCGAACTTGTAAGACGAACAAAATCTCTAGTAACGTTCGGCACTTCATTAACAACGAGACCAGTTACCATTTGGCGTTGCGACCGATGTTGAAGGCGAGTTTTTTCGGAGTTAATTGTAAAACCATTGGCTTTTATTATTTCCTCCAACATGCGCCCAGGGATAGCTCTGCGATCTTCGGAAATCTCAACTATGTCTTTTGGTAGGTGTCTCAGCGTGCTAGTAAAAGAGAAGGAAATATCATCTGCATAACGCGTAAAGTGACATTTGCCTGATTTCGCTAAGGCTTGAAGCTGCGCATCAAGTTTGCGACATATCATATTGGATATTAATGGTGAAGTTGGAGCGCCTTGCGCCAACCGACCCTCACTACAGCAGATCTGCGCCATCACCGTTGCTACATTGTGGGGTGCTTTAAACGGCTCAGCCATGAAGAGATTTCTAACCCGCCCAAAGTGAACGTTTTCAAAAAAATCTTTCAAATCAATATTGAATACGTACCTTTTCCCAGCATGGACTTGAGCGTTCGTTTTGATGCTTCTGCCTTTAACAAAACCATGGCTAGAGGATTTAGGGGAGTAAAACTTTTCAAGATGCACCAACAACTCGCGTTGAAGCCTCTTCATAACTTTCTTGGGAGCCTTAATGGTTCGACGAGCTCCATTCTTTTTTGGAATAAAAAAGCTCACATAGTGGCTAGACTTTTTTCTGTATAAAAATGCTAGAAGCTTATCTTGCTCAACCTTTAGGAGCCGACATAGATTGTCAAGACTACTAAAGCCTGGGATAAATAAATTCTTAAAAATTTCTTCTATATTCATAGATATAACCGAGCTTCGGGGCTATTTTCTCTTCTACACATCGCCAACGTTAACAATATCGTTAAGAGCGATAAGGCAAAGCAACCCTTGCATTGGCCACCGCATATAGTCAGTGGAAAGTTAAATTTTTGCCCCGAGCCCGACAGGCAGATTGATATCACATCGACACTACGCGGTCAACGCCCATTTTGACTTTCTTGACCACTTCTACTCCAGCAAATTAAGGCTGCACCAACCTAGGCAACACCACCCCCTCCGCCAACCTCTCCATCCCCAACCGCACCCTCTCCCCCCCCTGCTCAATCACCACCCCATCCCCCTCCACCGCCACCAACTTCACCCCAGGCCCAACCTTCTCCCCCTGCAAAAAACTCCTCGGCGGCCCATCGTTCAGGCTCAGTATCGCCACCGCCCCCCGACTCCCCGCCATCACCCCGCTCACCTTGATGTCCATCGGCGCCGTTTGATTGGAAAACCACTGCAATGCCGGGCTATCACTGCGCGCCGCCAGCAATTGCGGGGCCGCTGCCGGGGTGTGGGATTCGGCGGAGGTCAGCAGCAGCGACGACCACGTCGCTACGCCGACCAGCGCTGCGAGCAGTGCGAGGGCCTGGACCATTTGGGGTGGGGAAAAGCGTGCGGTGAATCTCATGGGTTGAATCTCCTTTTTATCCCTGCTGTCAGCCTACGCGGCAATTCTCTCCGTTTTATTTCACACGCCTTACATGTTGGCCGTGCACGATGGCGCAGGACGCAAAGGAGCGCGCGCGCGATGAACAGGCAACAGGGTTTTACGCTGATCGAGTTGATGGTGGTGCTGGTGATCATCGGCATCGCCAGTGCGGCGATCAGCTTGAGTATCAAGCCCGATCCGTTGCAGTTGCTGCGCAAGGATGCCGAGCGTGTGGCGCAGTTGCTGCAGGTCGCGCAGGCCGAGGCCCGGGCGGATGGTCGGCCGATTGTGTGGGTGAGTGATGCCAAGGGGTTTCGGTTTAGTCGGCGCAGTGACAGTGGCAAGGGGTTTGATCATTTCGCGCAGGATCCGCAGTTGCGGCCGCGTGCCTGGCAGAGTCCGAAGATGGAGGTGCGGGTGGAGCCGAAACAGAGGGTTGTGCTGAACGCTGAGTGGATTAATCCGCCGCTGCAATTGATCTTGTCGGATGGGTTGAATCGCTTGAGTGTGCTGCGTGATGGCAGCGGCAGGATCAGCCTGCAATGAAGCGCCAGCAAGGGTTTACGTTGATTGAGGTGATGGTCGCGATTTTGTTGATGGCGGTGGTGAGTCTGATTGCCTGGCGGGGGCTGGACAGTGTGACGCGGGCGGACAGTCATTTGCAGGCGAGCAGTGAGCAGAGTGACAGTTTGTTGCGGGCGCTGAATCAGTTGCAGCGGGATGTGGAGATGCGCGCGGGGGTTGAGTTGACCGAGCCGAAGAAGGTTGGCGTGGATGATGAGCCGCCGAGCGCCCCGCCCGCTCTGACTGTGCGCAGTAGCGACAGTAAGGGGTTTCGTCTGGACATCATTCGCACAGCGGCGGATCAGCCGGGGGCGTTGCAGCGGGTGCGCTGGTGGGTCAAGGGCGGCACGTTGTATCGGGCGGTGGCTGAGGCGCGGAGTCGGTATCCGTTGCCGGCGCCTGGGAATGGGGTTGCTGTTTTGGATGATGTCAGTGATGTGCAAGTACGCGTTTGGGAAATCGATAAAGGCTGGCGGCAACTGAGTGGCAATCGTCGTGAAGATCCGGCCGGACTGGAGATCCGCTTGACCCGTCAGACGCCACAAGGCCCGGAAAAATACCGACAAGTGATCGGGCCACTGAACTGAATGGACAGGCTAATGCTCTCGTGCTGCCTCTCTGAGTTTGTGCAGATCGAGAAGGGTAACGGCGCCGTATCGAACAGCTAACAGGCCTTCGGCTTCCCAGATTTTCAGCTGGCGGTTGACGCTCTGACGAGAAACCCCCAGTTGTTGGGCGATATGTTCCTGGTTGACCTTCAGGCATGGCGCTTCTTCGAGACCTGGAGGTTTGATCAAGGAAACGAGTCGGTTGGCCAACCTGACCGGTAGAGGATTGCGGATCGTGTTCCCGGCCCAATCGAGCGCCATTCGATACCTGCCACAGACCAGACGCGTAATGGCGAGCAGAACATCGGGGCGGCGTTCAATGATTTGCCAGAATGCGCTGGCAGGCAGCACTGCAATACGCGCTTGCGAGACGGCTGCGACGTCGTACTTCCTCGGTAAGCCATCCAGAAGTGGTACTTCTCCGAACCAGTCTCCAGCGACCAATTGCGTAAGAAAGAGTTGGTGTCCACTCGCGCCCAGGCTATCGACGCGCAAGGTGCCTTGAATCACACGAAACATGCCCAGTGGTTTAGAGCCTTGAGGGAACAGTTCCTCTGCTTTTACCAATGTCCTTATCCGCGAGGCCTCAAGCAAAATCGCATCCACTTCTGGGGGCAGGGAAAAGGATGGGGCTATAACTTCAGCAGACAATTCGGACATTGCCAAAACCCGACAATCTTGGTTTGAGGGCTCGAATAGTATCAGACGCCTCTGGCCTGTAGAGGACAGGCCTGTCTGGATCAGGAACGCAGAATGTACGTAGGTCACTTCGCCATCGGCCTGGCAATCAAGGCCCGCTATCCCAAGATCCCCGCGATGCCGATCATGATGGGCGTCGGTTTTCTGGATCTGCTCGATGGGATTTTCATCATGCTTGGCTTCAATACCGTCACCGCAAATTTGAACAGCGGGCCGTACTTGTTCTTTGATCTGACCTTTATTGATTGGGATCACTCATTGCTGGCTGCGGTGTTCTGGTCAGCGATTTGGGGACTTTTTTTCATCAAGCATCGACCCGTAGCCATCGTGGCAGCGTTGGCGGCCTTCTCTCACTTCATCGCTGATTGGCCGATGCACAACAGCGATTTGGCCCTGTATCCCCACTCGATCGAACATTACGGTTATGGCCTTTGGGGCAAGCTGGGGACCGTCTCCTGGATGCTCGAAGGTGTTTTCTCAGCGGTGCTGGCAGCCTATGCATGGCGGCTCAGCGCGCGACGCGGTGTGAATTTGATTTGGCCTTGTGTGGTGCTGGTGGTCTTGTTTTTACAGCTATCGCCAGTCGCTTCCCCCATGAAGTTTGTTGCCACCCTTGAGGAGCCGATGGCACATATGCTCCACGGAGTGTTGGTCTCGTTAGGCTTTCTGATTCCAGGGCTGCTGATGTCGTGGCTTTTGAATAGAAGTGAGCGAATGAGCATCAAACAATCACTGTAGAGGTACGCGTACGGCGTCTTGCCTTGCATGAATTGAACGGCTTCGCCGAACTCCGGTTAACAACTAGACGGGCCTTGACCACAGGAATGGATATGTACTCGGTCATCCGCCAAAAAGAGCCAAGATCAAAAGATCGCAGCCTTCGGCAGCTCCTACAGTGGGATTGGGTGAGGTCAGTTGGGGATTGGTCGGCTGGCCGGCCGCCTTCGCGAGCAGGCTCGCTCCTACAGTGAGATTGGGTGGAATCAGCTGGGGATTGGTCGGCTGGCAGGCCGCCTTCGCGAGCAGGCTCGCTCCTACAGTGGGATTGGGTGAGGTCAGTTGGGGATTGGTCGGCTGGCCGGCCGCCTTCGCGAGCAGGCTCGCTCCCACAGTTTTAATGTGCGTACAACCCAAGCGGCAAAGCCGCCCCACTCAACAGGATGAGCGTTAGCTCGGCTGCAGTTCTTGATCTTGATCCACGGGCGACGTCGGAAGGCTGAGTGGAGGGATTCATCCGGGGGTGGGAGCGCAGCGACCGTTTGGCGCAGCCAAATGCATCGAGAGGAGGTGCAGCGAAGCAAACCGTAGGCGATGCGCCCGGATGGATCCCGCAGCGAAGGAACCCCGAGCCCCAGCGAGCGGGCCGCACGCAGGAGCAAGCCTTTTTGGTTACTTTTTCGGCGTCTGGAAAAAGTGACCCGCCGTAAGGGCGGAACCCTAAGCAGCCATAACCGCAGCAACGGATATGTACCCAATCAAACCCACTAGCTCAAAACAACGACGCCACCCGGCAGCTCAGTGCATTTGACGCCATAGGCATCCCGAATCAGCAATGCAACGCCAGCAAGTTGGTCAAGGCTAAAGCGCGCCTGCACCCGCCGCTGCCCAAGCTCACGGTTGAGCAACAACAACATCCCCGGCCGATAGCGATTGATCTCATCAATCATCTGGCTCAGCGTAGCGCCGTTAAACACCAACACTTGCTGACGCCAATTCATCACCGCCGCCGTGTCGACACTCTGCACACTGCCAACCTGCCGCGCGTCGTAGGTCACTTGCTGGCCCGGTTCGAGGCGCAGACTACGACCTTCAACATCCACTTCAACCGCGCCATCAAGGCAGGTCACGCAGACTTGCTGATCAGTGTTGCGCAGGTTGAAACGCGCCTGACTGGCGCGCAACCACCCTCCTCCAGCCTGCATCGCCAGCGGCAACCGCGCGGTTTGCACTTCGACTTCGCCGCTGACCAGTTCAAAGCCCTGCACGCCGTTATCGATGGAGCGCTGATTAATCCGCGTCTGAGTATTCAGCTCCAGGCTCACACCCTGCACAGGTTCAAAACGCCGCTGCTGGCCAACTTCAGTAATGTAGTCAGCGCCCAACCCTTCGAAGCCACCAGGAATCGTCCCGCGCACCAGCAAAAACGCCGCCGACGCAGCAATCGCCCCACCAAGAAAAGCACGTCGACCAAACCCGCGCGGTGCCTGCATTTGCTCCACGGCCGGTTGCAGCTGCTGCCACAACCGCTTGGCCTCTTCGAACGCGCGGGCATGCTCGGCACTCTGCGCGCACCATTCGCGCAGGGCCCGGGCGTCGCCCACGGTGGCGCGGCCGGAAGTCAACAGGACCAGCCAGTCGCGAGCTTCGCTGTGCAGATTGTCGGCCGCCGATGGCTCGGCAGATGTCAGTCGAAAGATGTTCAAACGCGCAGATTCTCAACGAATTGATCGGGCACTATTCAGAAGACGGTTTTCCGGCCCCGCGACCGAACCGCTGAAACACTTTTCTTTCCAGTTTCGCAGCGCAGAAGCCCAACGCGGCTTTGATTTCCTTCTCGACCATGCGCGTGGAAATGCCGAAGCGCTGCGAGATTTCCAGATGCGGCGCCTCTTCCAGGCGCGCCGCGATGAAGATCTTCCGGCGCCGTGCGGGCAGCTCGTACAACGCACTGAGCAGCGACTGGATTTCCTTTTGCCCACCCACCACCCGCGCCGGATCGAGGGCTTCATCGCCGATTTGCAGCAGCTCTTCGACTTCCTCGCCGGTGAGCAGGCGCGCATCGGCCTGGCGGCGGTCTGCGGCAATGTTCAGGGCCATGCGATAGAGGTAGGCATTGGGCCGCAGGACGTTCGGCGGCGTCTCCATGCGGTCGACGCGCAGGTAGGTTTCGTGCAGCACGTCGTTGGCCAGATCTTCCGAACCGAGACGCCTGCGCAGGCGCACCCGAAAGTCCTCGTAGGACGTCAGGAACAGTTGGACCATCGAACCTTGTCCGGTGTCTTTCATCCCCCGGAAACTCCTTCCCATTTGGTGCATTCCATGCGTTTCCCTGACGACTCCGGTAACAACAGCAACGTGACCGGCTGACGCAAGGCGCTGGGCGTCGGCCGGTCGATTTTGAGGTTGCGAAAGCTCTCCACCAGCGCGTTGTCGCGCCGTACATCTCCGGTCGAAGTGACCAACCGGTTGTGCTGCACCACGCCATCGCGGCCAACCCAGACCTGTAACACCGCGCGATAACTGCCCGGCCGGGTCAGCGGCGAGCGGCACAGATTGCGCTCGATCGCCGCTTGCACCGCCGTGGCGTAACTGCGATTGACGGCGACGCTTTCCGGCGTCTGTTTTTGTGCCGGCGCCGGCACGTCTTCGACCTGCGCCACTTGCAAAGTAAACGCATCGTCGCGGGCATACCGCGCCATCAAACCACTGCCGCCGAGCAATCGACGCAAGGCATCGGCGGCGGTGTATTCACCGTCCACCGCCAGCGAGCGACGACCGCGACTCAACTGACTGTCGACCAGCACCGCAACGCCGGTGGCGAGGCTGTACTGATCCAGCGCGTGCGCCAGATCCTGTGCCGGAATGTGCAGCGTCATGCGCAAGTCCGCCGGCACCGCGTCGGCCATGGCGTGGCCCGCCGCACAGCCAAGCAGCCACCCCAGACACATCCGGCGCACAAGCCTCGTTGAACGCTGAAAACCGTCCGTGGAATTGCCTCGCTGCACGGCTGACGAATCCTTGGAAATCGTCATCCTGAGGGCTGTTTATGAATCTGGTGTGACGGGCGGTGCAAAAAAACCATCACGGGAATTGCGCACGGCTTGCACTAGACTCAAGCCAAAGCGCGGCCCCTTTCGGCCGGCCAGGAGGCGAGCATGAATAGACTGTGGCGATTGAGCCTTGGCGGGCTGTTGTTGATGGCGCTGTCGAGCGCTTATGCCGAACAGCCGTTGGGCTGTGTCGAGGTGACGGTCGGCGGTTACAAGGCGCCGAATTACGACTGTTTGAGCCAGCAGATGGGTAACAACCCGGAAGGCGCAGCGGCGGCGCAGAAGAATCAGGAAGCGCTGAATGTGCCGGTGAACAAACGGCCACCGAATCAGGTTGGCCTCGCGACACCGGCGGCGACCAGTACGCGTATGGGCAATACCTTTGGCACATCAGTAAAACCACAACGCCCACCGCAATGACACCCCACCGATCGTTCCCACGCTCCGCGTGGGAATGCAGCCCGGGACGCTCCGCGTCCCATCCGGAGCCGAACGCAGAGCGTCCGTTGAGGCATTCCCACGCAGAGCGTGGGAACGATCAGGGCAGGCTCATTCGCTGGGGGTTTGGCGGAAACTCACGGCCAAACGATTCCAGCTGTTGATGGTGGTGACGGCCATGGTCAGGTCGACTAGTTCCCCTTCGCTGAATTGCTCACGGGCCTGCTGATACACCTCATCAGGCACACGACTCTCGGCTAACAACGTCACCGCCTCGGCCCACGCCAGCGCCGCACGCTCACGCGGGTTGAAGAAGTTGCTGTCGCGCCACACCGCAATCGCATACAAACGCCGATCACTCTCCCCGGCCCGTCGTGCATCCACCGAGTGCATGTCGGTGCAGAAGGCGCAGCCGTTGAGCTGCGAGGCACGGATCCGGATCAGTTGCAGCAACGGCTGTTCGATACTGAGGTTGGCAGTCAGCGCCTCCATGGCAATCATCGCTTTCATCGCCTTGGGCGAAGCGTTGTAGTAATCCAGGCGCGGGGACATGGCGGTTCTCGGTAGACGGAATAATGAGTTCACCGTAAACGCCGACAGCCATGCATTACAGCCCCAATTGCACGGAAAACCGCTACACCACTGCCCCCTGCCTTTACGCGCTGATCGTTCCCACGCTCCGCGTGGGAACGATCAAAGATCGCAGCCTTCGGCAGCTCCTACAGGGATTGGGGCCAATTTCGGGTTTTTCGGGTAGGCAACTATTGCCGGTCCCGCAACAGCGGTAATCTGGCGGGCACGCCAAATAGCCTCGGGAGCCTCGTCGGTATGGAACTTCACGTCGTGATCAACGGCCGCAAGGATCTTGCCGGTCAGTTGTATCAGCAGTTGCGCGGCGCCATTGAATCCGGGCGTCTGGCCGCTGGCACGCAGTTGCCGCCCAGCCGTCTGCTCGCCGAGCAACTGGGCATCTCACGCAAGACCATTTCCGACACCTACGCACAACTGACCTACGAAAACTTCCTCACCGGAGTGATCGGCAAAGGCACCTACGTCAACGCACGCCCGGCGCAAATCCAGCGCATGCAAAGCCACAGCGAACTGGCCAGTGCCGAGGTGATCGAGAGCTGGCGCAATCTGCCGGTGTTCCTGCGCCATCCGACACTGGAAGGCTCGCTGCGTTACGACTTCATCGGTGGCGCGACCAGCAAGGGCCAGTTCCCGCAGGATGACTGGCGCCGCTGCGTCGCCCATGCGATGCGCCAGATGAGCCAGTCCAAAGGCTTCTACAGCGTGGCCGAAGGCCTGCCGGCGCTGCGCAATGCGATTGCCCGGCACATCGCGTTTTCCCGCGGGATCAACTGTCAGGACGAAGACATCGTCGTGTGCAACGGCGCGCAACAGGCGCTGGACCTGATCACCCGTGTGCTGATCAGCCCCGGCAGTCTGGTGGCGATGGAAGATCCCGGTTATCCGCCTGCGCGCCTGTTGTTCGGCACCCATGGCGCCGAGGTGGTCGGCGTGCCGGTGGACGCCGAGGGCATTCAGGTCGAGCACATTCCCGATGGCACGCGCCTCATCTATGTCACGCCGTCGCACCAGTTTCCGTTGGGCATGCCGATGAGTCAGGCGCGCCGTGCAGCCTTGCTGGCCCGTGCCCATGAGCTGGGCGCGATCATCATCGAGGACGACTATGACAGTGAGTTCCGCTACGAGGGGCGGCCCACCGATTCGCTGTTCAATCTCGACCAGCGCGGCATCGTCGCCTACGTCGGCACCTTCTCGAAAACCCTGCTGCCGGAGTTGCGTCTGGGTTATGCGATTCTGCCGCCGGCGATTCTCGAAGCGGTGATCCGCGCCAAGCAGCTCACCGATCTGCACGCCTCGACCCTGCCGCAATGGGCGCTGGCCAAGTTCATCGCCGAGGGTTGCCTGCTCAAGCATATCCGCCGTTGTCATGCGATTTATGCGCAGCGCCGCGAGCGGATTCTCGCGCGCATGGCCACCGATCTGGCGCCATGGCTGGAGGCGGTGCCGGCCAGCGCCGGGTTCCATATGGCAGTGTTCTGCAAGGTGCCGATCGACCTGCCGCTGGTGATCGAATTGGCGAAAAAAGTTGAAGTCGGGCTGTACTCGATCAATGGTTTTTATCATCAGCAACCGGCGAAGAACGGCCTGTACTTCGGCTTCGGCGCCATCGAAACCCTCGACATCGACGTTGCACTGGATCGCCTGCGCGACATTCTCCAGCAGGTCGCCTGAGCGATTGGCCTAAAGATTTAACCGCCGATTGGTTATTGGTGTTCCGGGGGTGCAGGCCTATCCTGCACAGGCGTTATCCCTCAATGAGCAGGATTCGTCCGGCCTGATTCAGGAGTGTGAGCAATGTCCAACGAAGTGATCAATACGGTCCAGGTGCAAGCTGCCGCCGGCCGCTCGGATGAACTGGGCAGGCAACTGCAGAGGATCGTCGAAACCCTGCGCGAAACCCCGGGCTGCGATTCCTACCTGGTCGACCGCTGCCCCGAGGACAGCCACCGCTGGACGGTCAGTGCCCGCTGGCAATCGGAAGCGGCGATGCAAGCGCATTTCAACCGGCCCGAAGCGCAGGGGTTTATTGACTTGATCGATAGTCGGCTGGCCAATAGCGTGGATTTCAACAGTTTTCCTATCGTCTGATCTGACGCTATCGCTGGCAAGCCAGCTCCCACAGGGTTCAGCGTCGTTCGATAATTTAATGAACGACACAAAACCTGTGGGAGCTGGCTTGCCAGCGATGGCGTACTCAAACACGCTGAATAACCGCAGATTGGTCACCTGATCTTCCCGAATATTGGCCGTTTGAATGCGCCACCCTGCGGACTACTGTGATTGCACCCCCAGCCATCACAGGTAACCCGCCATGAAAGCCCTGCCCTTGCTCGCCGCTGCGCTCACCTTCAGCCTCTGCACGCCAGCAGCCTTCGCTCACGATCCCTCGGAAAAAGTCACCGTCCTCCAAGACCAAATGCTGAAAAACGCCCCCGGCAAAAAAGCCATGATGATCGAAGTCGACTACAAACCCGGCCAGTCCTCCATCGCCCATAAACACGAGGGCACCGCGATGGCCTACGTACTCGAAGGCGAGGTGATTTCCCAGGTGAAGGGCGAACAGGCGATCACCTACAAGAAGGGTCAGTTCTGGTACGAACCGGCCGGTTCCGAACATCTGGTGTCGAAAAACGCCAGCAAAACCAAACCTGCCAAGTTGCTTGTGTTCATGGTGCTGGCCCCGAATGAGCAAGTGCTGATCCCGCTGAAAAACTGATGGCTGTTTAACCAGCCATAAATAAATGGGCGCAAATCGACGATTGGCGCCTTTTTATTTCCCGGGGAAATTAGCTGTTATGGGTTAAAGCAAATCAAACTATTAGTCGTCTTTTATTACAGCAAATTGTCAGGTTGGCGGGTTTAGTCTGAATTAACGGTCGTCCTCAACGACTTTTAAAACTTTCCGACTGATGTTGTTTCACGGGAGAAACACCATGAAACTTGCGTTCACCAGTGTGCTGGCGATATCGGTTTTAACGCTGTCAGCCTGTTCGGTACCCACCGCGCCTCAAGCAGTTTCCTCACTGGACACCCTGCTCCCCCATCCCACCGGCCGCAGCAGCGCCACTCAGGTAAAAAGCGGTCCCGGCGTGTCGCTCGGTGTGATCTTCAGTCCAAGCACCCAGACCAACCGCGAGTACCTGCGCGACTATCAAGCCAACGCCGGCACCGGTTTCGGCCAGAGCCTGCTGGTGCAGCCGATCCACGACGCCTACGTCGCCAGCTCGAAACCGGACATGGCGGTGGAGTGGGTTAACGCATCCTTGCAACGTCAGTTCGGCTCAGTGACGGTGTATCCGGACATGCAGAGCCTGCGTGCGGCCAAGCCGGATGTGGTGGCAATCGTCGACACCCACAGCCAGTTGATCACTTCACGCAGTTCCGACATCAAAGCGGATGTCAGTGCTGATTTTTATGATGCGCAGTTGAATTACATCGGTACGGCGAAAGGTTCGGATGCGCGGGAGTTGACCCCGGTGTGGGCGGACTTCAAGCGATCGGAAGAGATTGTGGCGGATATTAATCAGCAGCAGGATGTGCAAGTTCGGGCGTTGCAGAAGTTTGACCAGTCGCTCAACAATTTAGTCGCGCGGCCTGCGGATAAAGTGTCGATGCTTGATAATAAACAGGATAAAAACTTGTATTGAATGTAAGGGCCTCATCGCTGGCAAGCCAGCTCCCACAGGTATCGTGGTGCACCCGATCCTTGTGGGAGCTGGCTTGCCAGCGATGAGGTCATAACAGCCAGAAAAAATTCAGGCATAAAAAAGCCCCGGCATCTCACGACACCGGAACTTTTTCATTCAACCACTACTTACGCCAGTTCAAGCTCGGCATTCGCAGCAACCGCAGGCACGACCGCTTGCCCGCTCAACGCCAAATCCAGCAACTCACGGTTAGCCACTGCATACATGGCGTAGTCCGTGCCGCTTGCCGCGCGGATTTCCACCAGCATGGCGCGCCAGCGCGAGATCATGCTTTCGTGCTGTTCCATCCACAGCGCCAGACGTGCTTCCACGTCCAGTGTGCCGTCGCCTTGTTGCAGGACGGAGATGGTGATCGCCCGTTGCTGCCAGTCGACGTCATCACGGAACGCTTCACGGGCCAGGGCTTGCCAGTTGTTTTCAACCGGCAGTGCGCTGATCTGTTGCAGGTACCAGGTGATGTCCAGCGCACTGCCCACGGCGAAGTAAGCCTTGGCCACTTCAGCAGGGTTCTGGCCAGTCACGTCGGACGCTTCGATGATCGGCAGCAAGGTGTACAGGTGCGAGGTGCCCGCTACCATACGCGCCAGCAATTCCGGTACACCAGCTTCGACGTACGCCTGATAACGTGCCTGCCAGTTTTCACGGATTTCGCCGCTCAGCAGTTCGTCGAGTTTCAGGCCCAGCTCTTTCAGGTGCGGACCGAAGTGTGCAACGTCACGGGCAGCGTTCTGCTCGTTGCGACGGGCACGCAGGAACCAGCGCGTAGCGCGACGGCCCAGACGCATCAGCTCGTCCATCAGCTCCAGCTGCACATCAGCGCTGACTTGGTAGTCCAGCGCTTCGATCTGACGGAACCAGTGCGGGAGGTGGAAGATGTCGCGCACGATCACGTAAGCACCGGCCACGTTCGCCGGGCTCATGCCGGTCGACTCTTTGAGTCGTTGAACGAAGGTGATGCCCATGTGGTTGACCAGGTCGTTGGCGATCTGGGTGCTGACGATCTCGCGCTTCAGACGGTGACGACGCATGGCTTCGGAGAACTTGCTGACCAGGGTCGGCGGGAACGCCGTTTCCATGTCGCGGGTCAGGTAATCGTCGTCCGGTACCAGCGAGCCCAACAGCTGCTCTTTGAGGTCGATCTTGCTGTACGAGATCAGCACCGACAGCTCAGGACGGGTCAGACCGTGGCCTTCAGCAATACGCTCGGCCAGTTGCTCTTCGGTCGGCAGGAACTCGATGGCACGGTCCAGCTTGCCACGGCCTTCCAGATCGCTCATCAGACGCTTGTACTCAGCGATGCGCGCATAAGCGCGACGGGCCGCCAGGGACAGGGCCTGAGTCTGCTTGTAGTTGTTGCCCAGCACCAGATTGCCGACTTCGTCGGTCATGCTCGCCAGCAACTGGTTGCGTTGCTTGTCGGTCATGTCACCGGCCTGAACCACTTCGTTCAGCAGGATCTTGATGTTCACTTCGTGGTCGGAGCAGTCGACGCCACCGGCGTTGTCGATGAAGTCGGTGTTGGAACCGCCGCCATTCAGACCGAACTCCACACGACCCAGTTGGGTCATGCCGAGGTTACCGCCCTCGCCCACGACTTTGCAGCGCAGTTCGTTACCGTTGACGCGCAGTGCATCGTTGGCCTTGTCGCCGACATCGGCGTGGCTTTCAGTGCTGGCTTTGACGTAAGTACCGATACCGCCGTTCCACAGCAGATCCACCGGTGCCTTGAGCAAGGCGTTCAGCAGTTCGGTCGGGGTCAGTTTGTCAGCCTTGATGTCGAAGCGTTCCTGCATCTGCGGGGAGATCGCGATGCTCTTCGCGCTGCGCGAGAAGATACCGCCACCTTCGGACATGATGCTGGTGTCGTAGTCGGTCCAGGCCGAACGCGGCAGGTCGAACATGCGCTGACGCTCGACGAAGCTGGTCGCCGGGTTCGGGTTCGGGTCGATGAAGATGTGCATGTGGTTGAAGGCAGCGACCAGTTGCAGCTTGTCGGACATCAACAGACCGTTACCGAACACGTCACCGGCCATGTCGCCGACGCCGACCACAGTGATGCTGTCTTCCTGAACATTGATGCCGCGCTCACGGAAGTGACGCTGTACGCCAACCCACGCGCCTTTGGCGGTAATGCCCATTTTCTTGTGGTCGTAACCGGCCGA
Organism: Pseudomonas sp. IT-P395; assembly: GCF_949767675.1. Lineage (NCBI taxonomy): Bacteria > Pseudomonadati > Pseudomonadota > Gammaproteobacteria > Pseudomonadales > Pseudomonadaceae > Pseudomonas > Pseudomonas sp. IT-P395. The sequence continues at coordinate 48,620 of NZ_CATKPW010000010.1, read as the reverse complement.
ACCACCGGACGCAAACGCGTCACCCAGCCAGAAGCCGTAGTCGATGGCGATGCCGTTGGCGATGTCGGAGAAGGTCGCAGTGCCCTTGTCCGCCGCGACTACCAGGTACGGGTCGTCATCGTCGTGGCGAACCACGTTCAATGGCGGCACCAGTGCGCCGTCTTTCAGGTTGTCGGTGATGTCCAACAAACCGGAGATGAAGATGCGGTAGCAGGCGATGCCCTCGGCCGCGATCTCGTCACGGCTGCCGCCCAGTGGCAGGCGACGCGGCAGGAAGCCGCCCTTCGCGCCCACCGGCACGATGACCGAGTTCTTCACTTGTTGAGCTTTAACCAGACCAAGGACTTCGGTACGGAAGTCTTCTTCACGGTCGGACCAGCGCAGACCACCACGAGCGACGTTACCGAAGCGCAGGTGCACGCCTTCAACGCGTGGCGAGTAAACGAAGATTTCGAACTTCGGCACTGGCTTCGGCAGTTCAGGGATCGCGTGCGGGTTGAACTTGAAGCTGAAGTACGACTTGTTCTGGCCGTTGGCGTCAGTCTGATAGAAGTTGGTACGCAGAGTCGCTTTGATCAGGTCGAGGTAACGACGCAGGATGCGGTCTTCGTTGAGCACCTGGACGTCGTCCAGTGCGGTCAGAATCGCTTGTTCCAGACGCAGTTGCTTGTCTTCCAGATCGTCGCTGCCGAGTTTGCGCGCCAGATAGAAGCGGGTCTTGAACAACCGGGTCAGCTCGCGAGCGATGTCGGTGTGGTTGTTCAGGGTGCTGGCGATGTAACCCAGATCGAAGCCCAAACGAATCTGCTTCAGGTAACGCGCGTAGGCACGCAGCAGCGCGACGTCGCGCCATGGCAGGCCGGCGGTCAGTACCAGACGGTTGAACGCATCGTTTTCGGCATCGCCACGGACGATGTGGACGAAGGCGTCCTGCAGGGTGTCGTTGAGTTGCTGGATGTCGAGGTCCAGGCCTTCCGCGGCAGTGAACGCGAAGTCGTGAATCCAGAACTCGCGGCCATTGGTGTGACGCAGACGGTACGGGAATTCACCCAGTACGCGCAGGCCGAGGTTTTCCAGAATCGGCAAGACGTCGGACAGCGCCAGCGGCGTGTCGGCGTGGTACAGCTTGCAATGCAGCTCGCGCTGGCCGGAGACCTGACCGAGCGGCTGATAGAAGCTCATCACCAACGGATTTTTTTCGTTGAGGCTCAGCAGGTGCTGCATGTCGACCACGGCCGAATGCGCGGCAAAACGCTCGCGGTAGCCGGCCGGGAAGCCTTTCGGGAAGTCGGCCAGCACGTTGGTGCCGTGGGCTTCGCCGAAGCTCTCGACGGTCAGAGCGGCGTAATCATCCTGCCAGCTGCGGCAGGCTTGCACGACTTCTTTTTCCAGCAACACCGGGTCGATGTCGAGACGGTTTTTCGGGTCGACACGCAGGATCAACTGCACGCGCGCCAGTACCGACTCGGAGAAGAATGTCCAGAATTCGCAATCGGAAGCCTTCAGGCGCTCCATCAATACTTGCTGGATCTTCTGGCGAACTTCGGTGGAATAGATGTCGCGCGGCACGTAGGCCAGGCAGTAGCAGAAACGACCGTACGGGTCTTTGCGCAGGAACACGCGAATCTTGTTGCGTTCCTGGATCTGCACGATCGACATGACGGTGGTGAACAGTTCGTCGACCGGGGTCTGGAACAGGTCATCACGCGGCAGTACTTCAAGCACCTGCGCCAGTTCCTTGCCCAGGTGAGCCTTGGACTGGAAGCCGGAGCGGGTTTCGATTTCTTCGACCTTGCGGCGGATGAACGGGATGACCCGCACGCTCTCGCCATACACCGAGGAGGTGTACAGGCCCATGAAGCGGTGTTCCTTGATGACTTTGCCGTCAGCGTCGATTTCACGGATCGACACGTAGTCCGGGTACGCCGGACGGTGGACACGGCTTGGGTGCGCAGCCTTGGCGAACGACAGCAAGGTCGGTTCGCGCAGGTAGGCAACGGCGTAGTCTTCGATGCGCAGGTCTTCGTAGGTCAGGCCGGTGCGCAGCAGTTTGGTCAGGCCGAGGAAGGAGTTCTGGTCGTACTCGATGTGGCCGCCATCGGCCTGATCGGTGACCACGAATTCTTCGTAGCCGAGGAAGGTGAAGTGGTTGCCCACCAGCCATTCCAGGAAGCTTTTGATTTCGTTCTTTTCGTCGGCATCGACGGCGAAGGCGCTGTTGTCGAGCTTGGTGAGGATTTCCTGCACCTTGGCTTTCATCGGCTCGAAATCGGCGACCGCAACGCGGACTTCACCGAGAACCTGTTCCAGCTCCTTGCTCAGCACATTCAGTTCGGCCGCGTTGGCGCAGCGGTCGATTTCCAGGTACATCAGCGATTCGTGCAGAACGCCTTCGCCGGTGCTGCCTTTTGGCAGGATTTCCAGCAGCTCGCCCTTGCTGCCACGACGCACGCTGAGCACGGTGGTTTGCAGGGTGTGGATGCTGTAGCCGCGGCGGTTCAGCTCGGTGCGGACCGAGTCGACCAGAAATGGCAGGTCATGGTGCAGGACTTCGACCGCTGTGTGGGTCGACTGCCAGCCATGACGCTCGTAATCAGGGTTGTAGACGCGCACTTGCGGTTGCGCGTGATCGAAGCGCTCAAGCAGGCGCCACGCAGAAAGAGTACAGCCAGCGAGGTCGGAGAGGCGACGTTGAGTCAGCTCGTCCAGGGAAATGATGCCGAAGAATTGTTCAGCGAACAGCGCCACTTGTGGCAGTGCCTGTTCACTGATGTGCTGCGCCAGTGCCGCTTGCAGTTGGTGCTGGAAGTCGGCTTTGCTGGCTGCGGTGAAGAACGCCATCTGTGGTACTCCGCTTAAGCTTGTTATTGATGGAAAGCGTCGCGTGCAACACCCCTTTCGGGGCTTGTGTCGCCCTGTTCCTGATTCTCGGGCAGAGGAAACAGGGGGACAGGTGGGTGAAGCTGGACGGGACACTCAGGTCACATTCACCTTCCATAGAATGAGCATCTGCAAAAGCGACTGCCAGCGGTGCCGACAATGCCTTTACGGGTGCTCATCCGTTGCGCAGCTTAAAGGGTGCGACAATGTGTCTGCTTGCGGTGCTGCGACATATTCGGTCATTGGCACGTAAACCGAGGGTTTGGCACCGGTAAACACTAGCACTCGTGGCGCAAAACGCTGGTCTGAATGCCCGTTTTTACGGTACATGCGTGCCAGAAATGACCATTGACCCACGTCGCGTTCACGACACATCCTCTGACACTCTCACATGCAGAAATTCCCGAGGACTGGCAGAATCGCGCCCATTAGCGACCGACACGCCCTTTGAGGCAGGAATTGACCATGCAAATGACCACCGCCCTACTGATCGTCAACCCGTGCGATGACGAAGAAGACAACATGGCCATGCTCTGCTGCCACAGCGACAAGGGCGACATGTTCCTGATGAGCCGCTACCCGGATGAAGATGAGCTGGAGATCACCCTGGATGGCGAGCCTTCGACCCTCGACGGTGTGAAAGTCACCCTGACTTCGACGCTGCTGAAGATCGAGATTGCGGCGGCGGATGCCGATGCGTTGAATGGGGATGATGTGCTGGAGATCAGCTTTAACCCGGATATGGTGGATCTGGATGAGGTTGTCGAGACCTTGACGAACATCCTTGACGGGACGGGTACCTTCATTAACGAAGTTTGATGGCGTCCAGACTGGCCCCATCGCTGGCAAGCCAGCTCCGACAGTGATCGATGTGTTGCACAATTCGCATGCACAACGCTGAACCTGTGGGAGCTGGCTTGCCAGCGATGAGGCCAGAACAGCCACCTCAACACTCCCCCACTACAAAAACCCAACAATTCCCCCAGTCATTTCCCGCACTTTGCGCAAAATGCCGTTAGTCGCCACCCCCCGCGATGGATTAAAGTAACGCCCCCAGCCCCGGCGTTATCCGAACGCCTGTGGCCACCCCTTTCCAGGAACAGTCACCGATGGAACATCGTGAAGCGCTGCTGGCGCTGCGAACCTTTCTTTCAACGCAGATTCTCGGCCAGGAAAAACTCATCGAGCGTTTGCTCATCGCCCTGCTCGCCGATGGCCACATGCTGGTCGAGGGCGCTCCGGGTCTGGCCAAGACCAAAGCGATCAAAGAACTCGCCGAGGGCATCGAAGCCCAGTTCCATCGCATTCAGTTCACCCCGGATCTGCTGCCGGCCGACATCACCGGCACCGAGATCTATCGCCCGGAAACCGGTAGTTTCGTGTTCCAGCAAGGGCCGATCTTCCACAACCTGGTGTTGGCGGACGAAATCAACCGTGCCCCGGCCAAGGTGCAATCGGCGCTGCTCGAAGCCATGGCCGAGCGTCAAGTCAGTGTCGGCCGCAGCACTTATGAGCTGTCGCCGCTGTTTCTGGTGATGGCCACACAGAACCCGATCGAGCAGGAAGGCACTTACCCGCTGCCGGAAGCGCAACTCGACCGTTTCCTGATGCACGTGAAAATCGGTTTCCCGGACGCCGCCGTCGAACGTCGCATCCTCCAGCAGGCCCGTGGCGAAGCGTTGAACGGTGAAACCAAGCCCGAGCGCCGCGTCAGCCAACAGGCGATCTTTGCTGCACGCAAGGAAATCCTCGGTCTGTACATGGCCGACGCCGTGGAGGAATACCTCGTGCAACTGGTCATGGCCACGCGCAACCCGGCCAAGTTCGACCCGGAAATGGCCGAGTGGATCGCCTATGGCGCCAGCCCGCGTGGCTCGATTGCCCTTGACCGCTGCGCCCGCGCCCACGCCTGGCTGGCCGGTCGCGACTTCGTCAGCCCGGAAGACATTCAAGCGGTGCTGTTCGATGTGTTGCGTCACCGCATCATCCTGTCGTTTGAAGCCGAAGCCGCCGGCATCGATCAGGATCGGGTGGTGCAGCGGATTCTCGACGTCGTAGCTGTCGCTTGACCCCCATGAACGCCTCCCTGCCGTCCGAACCGGGCATCCGCGTCAGCCTCGCCGAGCTGATCGAGATGCGTCACCGAGTGCGTGAGGTGCAGCTGTTTTCCACGCCGAGTCAGCGCAGCCCGCTGATCGGCCTGCATCACTCGAAATTCCGTGGCCGTGGCGTCGACTTCGATCAGGTGCGGGTCTATCAGGCCGGCGACGACGTGCGCACCATCGACTGGCGCGTTACCGCACGCACGCAAGAGCCGCACACCAAGCTGTTCCATGAAGAACGCGAACGGCCGATTTTCATCATGGTCGAGCAAAGCACACGGCTGTTTTTCGGCTCGGGGCTGATGTTCAAATCGGTCCTCGCGGCGCAAGTCGCGGCACTGATTGGCTGGGCCGCGCTTGGTCACAATGACCGGGTTGGCGGACTGGTGTTCGGCGACAACGAGCACTACGAAATCAAGCCACGGCGCAGCAAACAGAGCCTGCTGCAATTGCTCAACCGTCTGGTCAAGGTCAACCAGTCGCTGCACAGCGAGCGTGAGCCGGATCGCGATGCGTTTGGCGTGGCCTTGCGCCGTGCCCGTGAAGTGTTGCGTCCAGGCAGCCTGGCCATCGTGATTTGCGATGAACGCGCCTTGTCCGACAGCGCCGAACAACAGCTCAGCCTCTTATCGCGTCATTGCGACCTGTTGATGTTACCGATTTCCGATCCGCTGGATCATGCCCTGCCCGCCGCCGGGCTGTTGCGCTTCGCACAACGCGGCGCGCAACTGGAACTCGACACGTTGAACTTCGAGCTGCGCCAGACCTATCGCGCCCAGGCCGAAGCACGCATCGCGCGCTGGGAATTGCTCGCGCAAAAGCTGCGGGTGCTGTTGATGCCGCTGAGCACGCAAAGTGAAATGGTCGAGCAGATGCGCGAATTCCTCAATCCGCAGCGTCCGGGGAAAGGTCGATGAACGGCCTCGAACAACTGCAACCGCTGATCTCGCCGCCACCGATTGCCTTCTGGCCGCCGGCGCCGGGCTGGTGGCTGCTCCTGTTGTTATTGCCGCTGCTCGGTTTCGCCGTGTGGAAGCTGCGCCGTTTCATTCCGATGAAAAAACGCCCGATCGTCCGTGCCGAGCAGCCGCTCGACCCGGTGCGCGTCGCCGCCCTCGCTGAACTCGCACAAATGCCCAAACCCTACGACGGCGCCCCGGCCGGTGCCTGGCTGCAGCAACTCAACGGCCTGCTCAAACGCCTGTGCCGCAACCACTACCCCTACAGCCAGAGCCACACCCTCAACGGGCGTAAATGGCTGGCCTTTCTCGACAACCGTTGTCCGGCGGCCGGTCTGACGCGCTGGATGGTGCTGGTCGAAGGCGCGTACAAACCGGAATGCAAACTCGACGACAAAGCCATCGCCGGCCTGACCCAGGCTGTCGACACGTGGATTCGCAAACATGTTTGAGTTCGCCTGGCCGTGGATCTTCGTGCTGGTGCCGCTGCCGTGGCTGATGCGTCTGGTGCTGCCAGTGGCGGACAGTGGCGAGCCAGCCTTGAAAGTGAGTTTTCTTGCCGATCTGGAAGGCCTCGCCCGCCGCCGCGCCCGCGCCAACCTGCCGGCGTGGCGCCAGCAAGCACCGTTCATGCTGTTGTGGCTGTTGCTATTGACCGCCGCCGCCCGCCCGCAATGGCTCGGCGAACCACTGCCGATTGCTGCCAGCGGGCGTGATCTGCTGGTAGCGGTGGACGTGTCCGGCTCGATGGATTTCCCCGATATGCAATGGCAGGACGAAGAGGTCAGTCGCCTGACGCTGGTGCAGCATCTGCTCGGTGATTTCCTTGAAAGCCGCGATGGCGACCGTGTCGGCCTGATCCTGTTCGGCAGTCAGGCTTATCTGCAAGCGCCGCTGACGTTTGATCGCCACACCGTGCGCGTCTGGCTCGACGAAGCGCGCATCGGTATTGCCGGCAAGAACACCGCCATCGGTGATGCCATCGGTCTGGCACTGAAACGCCTGCGCATGCGCCCGGCGCAAAGTCGCGTACTGATTCTGGTCACTGATGGCGCCAACAATGGCGGCGAAATCGACCCGCTGACGGCGGCAAAACTGGCCGCCAGCGAAGGCGTAAAAATTTACCCGATCGGCATTGGCGCCAATCCCGAGGACAGCGGCTCGACCGGTCTGCTGGGCGTCAATCCGAGCCTGGACCTCGACGAGCCGGCGCTCAAAGCCATCGCCGAAGTCACCGGCGGCCAGTATTTCCGCGCCCACGATGGCAAAGAACTGCAAGCCATCAAAGACACCCTCGATCAACTCGAACCAGTGACTCAACAACCGACCCAGGCCCGCCCGGCACAAGCCCTGTACCACTGGCCTTTGGCGCTGGCGTTATGGTTGAGCCTGTTGCTGGTCGCCCGTGAATTGTGGCCGGACAACCCGCTGCAACGCCTGTTCACCAAGGAACTGTATCTGCAAAGTCCACTGCCTGACTGGCGCGAGCGCCTCAAGCGCCTGCGTCTGCGGAGGCGCCGATGATTGCGCTCTGGCCGCACTGGTTCCGTCCGTGGTGGTTGCTGTTGCTGCCGCTGCTCGGCTGGCTGATCTGGCAACTCTGGCACCGGCAGAAACGCGCCGGGCGCTGGCAGATGATTTTGCCGCCGGCCTTTCATGCCACCCTGCTCAGTGGCGGCAGTGGTCGCGACAGCAAACTGCCGTGGATCGCCCTTGGCGTGGCGTGGTTGCTGACGATTCTGGCGCTGCTCGGGCCGAGTTGGGAGCGCGTCGAACAGACCAGCCAGAAGCCCGCTGATCCCTTGGTGGTGGTGCTGGAACTGACCCCGGAAATGCTCGCCACCGACTCGCCGCCGACGCGACTGGAACAGGCGCGGCGCAAGCTCTTCGACCTGTTGCAGGCGCGCAGCGATGCGCAGACCGCCATCGTCGTCTACGCCGGCAGCGCGCACACGCTGGTGCCGCTGTCGGATGACCTGGCGACCAGTCGCAATCTGCTCGATGCGCTCAAGCCATCGTTAATGCCAGAAAGCGGCCATCGCGCCGATCTGGCCGTGAGTAAAGCGCTGGCCCTGCTGAAACAGGGCGCGCTCGGTCAGGGGCGAATTCTGCTGATCGGCTCGTCATTGAACGAAGAGGAGCGCCAGGGCATTCGGCGTGCCCTCAACGGTGAGTCGGCACAACTGTTGATGCTCGGCATCGGCACCGCTGAAGGCGCGCCGATTGCTCAGGAGGACGGCAGTTTCCTCAAGGACGAGCAAGGCGCGATTCGCGTACCGCAACTCGACAGTCCGGGCCTGAGCGCATTCCTCAACAGCGTCGGCGGCGAATACCACCCTGCCCGACTCGACGAAGCGGATCTAGGCGCGCTCGGCCTGCTTAACGGTCCACGCAGTCTGCGCGACGATGGCCAGACCGTGCGCCTCGATACTTGGGCCGATCAGGGTTACTGGCTGCTGTTGCCGCTGTTGTTGCTCGCCGCCTGCGCCGGGCGTCGTGGCTGGTTGTTCTGCCTGCCGTTACTGCTGTGTCTGCCGCAGCCGAGCTACGCTTTTGACTTTGAGGATTTGTGGCTGCGCCCCGATCAACAGGGCCTGCACCTGCTCAAACAGAAGCGCCCGGCCGAAGCCGCGCAGCATTTTGACGATCACCAATGGCAAGGGGTGGCGTTGTACGAAGCCGGCGACTACAGTGGCGCCGCCCAGCGCTTTGCCGAAGGCAGCGATGCCCGCGCCCACTACAATCGTGGCAATGCTTTGGCAAAAAGCGGTGAGCTGGAAGCAGCGATCGACGCCTATGAACAGGCCCTGGAGCTGCAACCGGATTTGCGCCCGGCGCAAACCAACAAGGCGCTGGTGGAAAACCTGCTCAAGCAGAAAAACACGCCGCCGCCGGCCGAGCCGGACACCCAGCCGAGCGAACAGCAAAGTCTGCCGGGCGACGAACCAGCGCCCGCGACCACGCCGCCGCCCGCCGTGAACAGTGAAACCCAGAGCCCGTCGCAGCCTGTCGAGTCGGCCAGCGAACCGCCAACGACCACGCCGCCGCAGCCAGGCCCCAACGAAGTGCCGGGCAGCGACGAGGAAGAACAAACGGACACCGTGCCGACGCTGCGCCCGAGCGAAGACAACCTCCAAGGCGAGCAGCGTCAGGCACTGGAGCAATGGCTGGGCAAGATCCCGGATGATCCGGGCGAATTGCTGCGACGCAAATTCTGGTACGAACAGCAACAACATCAGGATCAGGAAAACACTCGATGACCCGCTTCACCGCTCTCTTGCTGCCCCTGCTGCTCTGCACGGCCACCGCCCAGGCGGCCGAGTTGACGGCCAGCGTGGATCGCAGTCGCCTGAACTCCGGCGAGACGGTCGAACTCACCCTCGAAACCAGCGACGTCACCCAGTTCGGCAAACCCGATCTGACCGCGCTGGAGGCATTGTTCGAAGTGCGCGGCACGCGGCAGGTCAACCAGCTCAATACCCTCAATGGCGACAACCGCGCGACCACGCGCTGGATCATCACCCTGCTGCCCAAAGAGAACGGCAGCGTGGTGATCCCGCCGCTGCAACTGGGCGACGCACAGAGCCAGCCGATCACCGTACAAGTGGTCGAAAGCGACACCCGCGAGAACCAGAACAGCCTTGATCCGGTGTTCATCGAAGCCAGCCTCGATCAGTCCAGCGTCTATGTGCAGGCGCAGGCGATCCTGACTTTGCGCATCTACCATTCGGTGTCGCTGTACGACGACAGCAGCCTGACGCCGCTGCAAATCGCCGATGCGCGCATCGAACAACTGGGCGACACGCGCACCTACGAAAAAGACCTCAACGGCGTGCGCCATGGCGTGATCGAAATGCGCTATGCGATCTACCCGCAACACAGCGGTTTGCTGACCATTGCGCCGCAGACCTTCAGCGCCACACTGGTCGACACGCAGCCGTCTCAGGACGCGAATGCGCAGGGGCCGAAGCCGGGCAAACTGATGCGCGTCAGTTCCGCCGAAATCCCCCTGACCGTCAAACCCAAACCCCTGACCTACCCGGTCGACGCGCCGTGGCTGCCCGCACGCAGCCTGAGCCTCAGCGAAAGCTGGAACCCGGAACCGGAACACACTCAGGTCGGCGATTCCCTGACCCGCAGCCTGACGTTGAAAGTCGAAGGCCTGGCCGCCTCGCAATTGCCGGCGCTGCCCGCCACCGACGTCAACGGCCTGCGCCGCTACCCCGACCAACCGGTGCTGAGCAACCAGAGCACTGACCGGGGCATTGTCGGCAGCCGCGAAGAACGCGAAGCGCTGGTGCCGAGCCGCAGCGGCGCCATCGATTTGCCGACGGTGGACGTGGTCTGGTGGAACACCTTTGAAGATCACCTGGAACACAGCAGCCTGCCGGCGCGCACCCTGCAAGTGGCCAATAACCCAAGCCTGCAAGTCGACACCCCGACCGGCAATTTGCAACCGAGCGTCGTCGATAACGATGTGTTGTGGTGGTGGAAACTCAGCACCCTGATCCTCGCCTGCACCACCCTCCTCGGCTTCGGCCTGTGGTGGCGCGCCCGCTGGCAACCAGCGGTACATCGCGCCGCCCAAACCGGCCCGAGCCCCCGCACGTTGATGGACGACATCAAACGGGCGAGCCAGGCGAATGATCCGCAGGCGACGCGGCAGGCGCTGGATGCGTGGGCGCGTCAGCAGCCGGAGACACTGGCGGACATGGCGGCGCGGTTCGTGCCGTTGTCGGATGCGCTGGATGGGTTGAATGGTGCGCTGTACAGCGAGACGGGCCAGCATTGGCAGGGTGAGGATTTGTGGCGGGCGATTCGCACGATTCCGGCGGCGGAACGGGTGCAGGATCCGGTGGGTGATAGCGGGTTACCGCCGCTTTATCCGAAGTAAAAGCAAAAGATCGCAGCCTCCGGCAGCTCCTACAGAGGGTATGTGTAGGAGTTGCCGAAGGCTGCGATCTTTTGATTTTGCTTTAGGGATAAAAGGCTGAAGACAATCGGAATCAATAGTCGAATTTCGTTTTCACTTGTTCGCCTTCGCGATAGGAGAGAACAAATGCCTTCCAGGGCTCACCGCGAGCGACTGCATGCTCGTGTAATTTTTCTACAAGCGCATAGATTTTCGAATGGTTGAAATCAGTTTCAGCGTCCCAGATTTCTGAGCCATTTTTTTCAACGGCGAGGTCTGCCTCCATATAGTTCCCCCCCCATTCAACGCGGTATCGAAAAGCGTCATAACCGTGAACAATTCCGGCCTCAACCAGCTGAAAAATGGCTGTCACAAGTTCAAAATCTTCTGCAATCACTCTTTGACCTCCGGAAATTGATTGTACCAATCATCCCCTCTTTTAAGTGTGCGCGGAAAAGCTCGACACAGTTGGCCTCTACATCCCGTCTACTTCAATCGCCCAATCCCGTGCAACTAATTCACTTCCCTTATATAGGAAGAAAACTGTCCACCACCTTGGTCCACGTGCAGCCGCCCGCACTGCTGGCATCGATAAACCGTAACAGCCCCTTGGTCTATCGCTTCGTAGAATTCGTCTTCAGACAGCCAGCGATTTGACAGCTCATAGCCAATTTCATCTATCTTCTGTTCAGCGACCAGAGACATTTCACACTCGGACGTCCCTTGAGACAGGTTAATGACGTGACCGCATACACAAGCAAATTTTGGCATGGCTACTGAAGTGTCCTTTTTCTGTTCAAGTTTTGCCTTATGGCGATTTTGGAGTCACACCCACGAAAGATCCCTCAGGGACAGTCCACGTTTATTTAAACGTGGTCTGCCCCATTATCCTCCGCCTATTCAACCTATGCCCGTGGTCTGGACATGCTGGTCGGCGCCTACAACTACCTCGACCTCACGCCCAAGGGCAGAAATGAGGACGAGATCATGGAGTGGGTGCGGTATCATGATCGGTATGATAATGAGACAAAATCCTGCGGATGCCATGAACGATAAAAGATTCCACCACTTCATGGAGATAGCGCTGAACCTGGGAGATTTACGTTGAGTAAATCTCCCAGGGCTTTACAGGAAAAAAACACTCAACCTTCTTCTGGCGCAATGTAGTTGAAATCAATTTTCAACTTCCCCAGCACGGTATCCAACGTGACAACACAGCTGTTCCAAACCGGTAGCCCGGATGTCATGTTTTGCGCTTTATAGAGATTCCTCAGCGCTATCAGGTTTTCATGAATACCAACATCGACCTCTGGGCTGCCTGGGCTGAACCAATCTTTCTCTCCATTGCCATCAATATAGTCAAACAACAACTTACAATGATCATCCTCGGGTGAAAGTTCAGCCTCAACGATAACCGCACTCGCTGCATCAGGAGCAGTGTCAATCAGAATTTGGCCGATCTGGCGATAAATTTCGTCTTCACTCATCCTATTCCCCCGTTTACACCCCAGCCAGCAGCCTCTTAATCCGAAATTTTTTCGTAAACAAAACCCTTGGGGATTTCCGGCCAAAAAGGTTTTTTTACCAGCGCATCGAGATCGTCATAAATATCGCGGAAAAAATTAGCCAGATCCATGAAGTCCACACGTGAATTCATCAGCGCAACTTTCAACATGACATCTTCTGCATTTTCCTTGGCGGATGCCGCTCTGGACATATTGTAGAGAGCGTTTCCCAACCTTTCGGAAAGTTCAACCTCCCAGTCCAGCTTGTAATCGGCCTCCAAACTATTGCCATCAAAGCTACCCGCCTTTTCTTTCATCAGCTCGATGATCAGCTGTTTCACCGACTCAAAATCATTCATCTCAATTTTCTCTCATAGTAAAACGGGGACAGACTACGTTTTCGGAGTACTTTCTAAACGTGGTCTGTCCCCATCATTTACTCGTATGCCTCAAGAAACCCCTTGTCACTCGATTCAACGGTAAGCACTGCTTCCTCATACCCCTCAAGGTCATCGCTCAGCCAGGTTTCCCCTGGGCGCAGCAGATGAAACTTCACCGTCGCATCGAATTCGTCACCCGAAATGACTCCCTGCAGAACTCCCGGCATACATGACTTGTTCCACGCCTCAAACACTAAAGACAGGTAGGAGCACGCGCATGCCAAAAAATCAGCGTTTACATAATCATCGGCATGGATCGAATTTACGAAACATTCATAACCCGTTCTATCTAGGAAATACTTTAGGCTTACATGCTTCAGGACGCTTTCCAGACTCGCCAGAAAAACACAGCCATCCCGTTCCACGAAACCGGACCTTGCGATATCCGCCAACTCGCCGTCCAGAGAAGTACGTCCCGCACGAACGAGCATTTGCTCCATTTCACTGTTAAGTTTCACACACCTCCCTCAAGCATCACGCCACTCCGCCAAGCACCAGGTGCTGCACGGGTGTATAGCGCACGGATAGATGCCACTCATCCAAAGACGAGAGTTTTCTCGAAGTCCCATAAAAATCCGCCTCTTGCTCCAAGTGCTGACGTCTCATTTTCCGGATCCCAAACTCAGTGGCCCAACCTGGTAGAAAGTAATATCCGGGCCATAGTTCTGCTCTGAGTTCGACACCTCTACACAGAAGATCTTCTCTGGAAACTTTTCTTTCAGCACCATGCGCCACGAAAAACCAATCACATTGCACAATTGAAGAAAAACATCATCCGAAACATCACGGGCACCCTGACCAAAAACGTCATAGATCCTCACAACATTCAATAACTGCTCAGTCTTTGAAAGATCACCGGAGGCAAGGGCAAAACACCTGTCAAACACTTCGTCTGAAAAATTTCGTCCTAAAAATACACCACCCTCGGCTACCACAAAGTCAGGGAAGAGCATATTGGAAAACATCAAAACATGGTCGGGCCTGCATTGATCAAAGATGTACGAATGAACATCCAGATCTTCTTGGCTAGACCATTGTTTTTTCCAGGAACAATACGCTTGGGTGTCAGTAACAGAAGGTATCGAATTGACCCGTTTCATTGCACTTGCTCCAAACTCTATATCGCTGTGTGAGCTATCGTGGCGCGGAGGTAGAAGCCCGACGGATTGTTCGATCTCAAAATGATATCAATATAGTGGCTCAATGGTAGGTAACCGGCGTTGGGTCGTCAATGAAGGGATTCGTCGAAATGCCCGGCTACGTCCCGTCCGGACAAGCCCTCCCGCCGCAATAATCTGTAAACTCTCCCCTCTTTCGCCGCCCATCATTTCCTCGCGGCCATCACCTATTTAATTGTTGCGGAGTCCACCTTGCGTCTGTTCCACACCTCCGACTGGCACCTTGGGCAAAACCTGCACGGCCAGGAGCGCGATTTCGAGCATGCGTGCTTCCTCGAATGGCTGCTGCGCCAACTGCAACTGGCGCAGCCGGATGTGCTGCTGATCGCCGGGGACATCTTCGACACCGTCAATCCTCCGGTGAAAGCTCAGGAACGCCTCTACGACTTCATCGTCAGCGCCCACGAGCAGCAGCCGTTGCTGACCATCGTGATGATTGCCGGCAACCACGATTCCGGCTCGCGGATCGAACTGCCCGCGCCGCTGATGCGCCGTTTGCGTACCCATGCGCTGGGGCGGGTGTTGTGGCTGGATGATGGGCAACTGGATGCCGAACGCCTGCTGCTGCCGTTGCCGAATAAAACCGGCGAAGTCGCTGCATGGTGCCTGGCGCTGCCGTTCCTGCGCCCGGCGGAGGTGACTGGCGCACATCTGGGCGATAACTATTTGCGCGGCATCGGTCAGGTGCACGAATGGCTGATCGAAGCAGCCAACGCCAAGCGCAAACCCGGTCAGGCGCTGATTGCCATCAGCCACGCGCACATGGCCGGCGGTTCAGTGTCGGAAGACTCTGAGCGCAGCCTGATCATCGGTAACGCGGAGGCCCTGCCCGCCAGCCTGTTCGGCCCGAGCATCAGCTATGTTGCCCTCGGCCATTTGCACAAGCCGCAGAAGGTCAACGCAGAAGAGCGCATTCGTTATAGCGGTTCGCCGATTCCGTTGTCGTTTTCGGAGATCGGCTATCAGCACCAGATTCTCGACGTCACCCTTGATGGCGAAACCCTGGTCAGCGTCGAGCCGAAACTGATCCCGCGCTCGGTCAATCTGCAGCGCATCGGCCCGGCACCGCTGGCCGAGATTCTGCTGCAACTGGCCGACCTGCCGAACATCGATCTGCTCGCCGAAACCCAACGCCAGCCATGGCTGGAAGTGCGTGTAACCCTCGATGAACCGCAGCCGGATCTGCGTCATCAAGTCGAAAGCGCCCTGCAAGGAAAAGCCGTGCGGTTGGTGCGCATCGCCGCCGAATACGCTGGCAACCGTGGCGCTGACGGTTCGGAGGACGGCAGCGCGCTGATCGAACTCGACCAACTCACCCCGCAAGAACTGTTCAGCCGCGCCTGGCTCGATAACTACGGCAGTGAAGTCGATGAGCAGACGCTGAAGGACTTCGCCGAACTGCTGCAGGACGTACAACTGGAGGGCGAGCAGCCATGAAGATTCTCGCCATTCGCTTGAAGAACCTTGCCTCGCTGGCGGGTCCGTTCGAGATTGATTTCACCGCTGAGCCGCTGGCCAGTGCCGGTTTGTTCGCGATTACCGGCCCGACCGGCGCCGGTAAAAGTACTTTGCTCGACGCCTTGTGCCTGGCGCTGTTCGGCGCCGTGCCGCGTCTGAACAACACTGGCCGTGACGCCAAAGTCCCGGATGCCGACGGCGAAATCGCCACCGGCGACCCGCGCACCTTGCTGCGTCGCGGTACTGGCGAAGGTTATGCCGAAGTGGATTTCGTCGGTGTCGATGGCCGTCGTTATCGGGCGCGCTGGGAGGCCAACCGCGCCCGCGAGAAGGCCGGCGGCAAGTTGCAGGCCAGCCGGCAGAGCCTGCGCGATATCGATCAGGATCAACTGCTCGCCAGCCAGAAAGGCGAATACAAAACTCAACTGGAAGCTGCGCTCGGCCTGAACTTCGAACAGTTCACCCGCGCCGTGCTGCTGGCGCAGAGCGAGTTCAGCGCATTCCTCAAGGCAGACGACAACGACCGCAGCGAACTGCTGGAAAAACTCACCGACACCGCGCTGTACACCCGCCTCGGCCGCCGCGCCTTCGACAAGACCAAAGAGGCCCGCGAAGCGCACAAGCTGTTGCAGGATCAGGCTACCGGCGTGACCCCGTTGGCGCCCGAAGCCCGGGCCGAGCTGGATGAGCGTTTCAATGCTGCGCAACAGCAAATGAAGTTGCAGCAGGCGCAGCTCAAACAACTTGAGCAGCAGCACGCCTGGCTCAAGGATTTTCGTGTGTTGCAGGACGCGCAGCAGGCCGCCACCGAGCAATTGCACAGCGCACAGCAGCAATCGCAAGGTCTGGCCGGCGAACGGGTGAAACTGACGCGACTGGAGCAGCTTGGCCCGCAACGGCACCAGTTCGCCCGCAAAAGCGAACTCGATGCCCTGTTGGCGCCGTTAGCCGCACAAATCGCCGCGCACACCCGGCAACACGCCGAACTGACTGAGCGCCAGACGCAACTGGAGCAGGATCTCGAAGCAGCAAAAGTCGCCCTGAGCGAAGCGCAGCAACGGCAAAGTGAAAACGCGCCGCTGTTGCGTCAGGCCTTTGAAGAACAAAGCACCCTCGCCCGTCTGGCCAAGGATGTCGCGCAAAGTGGCGAAGCCAGGCTCAATGCGCAGCAGGCTTGCACCGAAGGCCAGAACGCCATTCAAGCCTTGCTGGAAAAACAGACGCAGGTCGCCGAGCGCCTGCAGCGCATTGCCGCCGAGCTTGAGCAAAGCGCTCATCTGGCGCCGTTGAGCGATGCATGGAATGCCTACCGCGATCGCCTGCAACAGCTGATGCTGATCGGCAACCGCTTGAACAAAGGCCAGGCCGAACTGGCGAGCCTTGAAGAAAACGCCAACCGCAGCGCTGAAGAACTGACCACGCAAAAGCAGCAACTGGAAGTGCTGTTCAAAGAAGCTGGCGCCGAACCCGATGCCGTCGCCGAACAGATCGGTCTCCTCGGCACGCTGCTGCAGGACAACCGCAAGCAACTGCGCGCCTTCGAAGACTTGTCGCGTCTATGGGCCACGCAACAGGATCTGGACAAGCGCAGCAGTGAGTTGCAACAGCGTCAGCTCAGCGCCCAGCAGGAACGCGAACGCCTGACGCAGGACGGCGTGAAAAGCAAAGCCGAGCTGACCGTCGCCGAACAAACCCTCAATGTCACCCGCGAGCTGCTCGAACGCCAGCGCCTGGCGCGCAGTGCCAGCGTCGAAGAGTTGCGCGCGCAGTTGCAGGACGATCAGCCGTGCCCGGTCTGTGGCAGCAGCGAGCACCCGTATCATCAGCCCGAAGCGCTGCTGCAAAGCCTCGGTCGCCACGACGAAAGCGAGCAGGCCAACGCCCAGCAGGTGGTCGATCAGCTCAAGGAAAAACTCATCGAACTGCGCGCCGAAGTCGGTGGCGTGATTGCTCAGCAGAAAGAATTGCTGCAACAGCAGGAACAACTGGCCACCCAGCAGCAAGCGTTGGCGCCTAGCCTCGATGCGCATCCGCTGTCCGCGCAGTTGTTCAATCAGGATGCTGACAAGCGCGATGCCTGGCTCGCCCGGCAAAACGAGCAACTGAACCAGAGCATCACTCAGGACGAACAACGCCAGAGCGCCCTGCTCACCTTGCAACAGGACGCCGCGCGTCTGACCCAGCAATTGCGTCAGGCCGAAACCGCGCATCAGCAAGCGGCGCAGCACCTGAGCAATCAGCAGCGCGAGCTGAGCAGCGACCGTCAGCGCCTCGACGAAGAACTCACCGCGTTCGGCAATCTGCTGCCAGCCGACACCCTTGAAGCCCTGCGCCAGGAGCCGGCGGCAACGTTCATGCAGCTTGACCGGCAGATCGCCGAACGTCTGGCGCAGGTCGAACAGCACAAGGAAGAACAGACCGAGCAACAGCAGCGTCAACAAACGCTGGAGAAAGAACAGGATCGCCAACAGACCCGCGCGCAGCAGTTGCTCAGCGTCGAACAGCAATTCACGGCGCTGACCGAGCAGCAGCACACCTGCCAGCAGAAACTCGCGCAACTGCTCGGCGAACACAGCAGCGCCGAACACTGGCAGCAGCAACTTGAGCAAGCGGTCGAGCAGGCGCGCAATACCGAAACCGCTACCGCGCAGGAACTGCAAAACGTGCGCACGCAACTTGTGCAGATCGCTGCCGAGCTCAAGGCGCAGCAGGAGCGTTTGCAGGCGCTGGAAACCGAAGAGCAGGATCTGGCCGGCAAGATTGCCGACTGGCGCGCCCGCCATCCTGAACTGGACGACGGTGGCCTCGAAGACCTGTTGCGGGTTGACGACGCGCAAGTCGCCGAACTGCGTCAGCGTCTGCAACACAATGAAAAAGCCATCGAACAAGCCAAGGTGTTGTTGCAGGAGCGTGACCAGCGTCTGCTCGATCATCAGGCGCAGCACAACGGCAACCTCGATACCGAACAACTCGCCAGTGCCCTCGCCGAGCTGCAAAACCAGTTCAACCTCAGCGAGCAACAGTGCGCCGAATTGCGTGCCGAACAGGCCGAAGACCAGCGCCGGCAAAACGCCAATCAGGCGCTGACCCAGCAGATCGCCTCGGCCTATGCCGAATATCAACGCTGGGCGCGCCTGAGTGCCTTGATCGGCTCGGCCACCGGTGACACCTTCCGCAAGATCGCCCAGGCCTACAACCTCGACCTGCTGGTGCATCACGCCAACGTGCAACTGCGCCAACTGGTCAAACGCTATCGCCTGAAACGCGGCGGCAGCATGCTCGGTTTGCTGGTGATGGACACGGAAATGGGCGACGAACTGCGCTCGGTGCATTCGTTGTCCGGCGGCGAGACGTTCCTGGTGTCGCTGGCCCTCGCTCTGGGCTTGGCGTCAATGGCGTCGAGTACGCTGAAGATCGAGTCGCTGTTTATCGATGAAGGTTTCGGCAGCCTCGATCCAGAGTCGCTGCAACTGGCGATGGATGCGCTGGACGGTTTGCAGGCACAGGGCCGCAAAGTGGCGGTGATTTCCCACGTGCAGGAAATGCACGAGCGGATTCCGGTGCAGATTCAGGTGCAGCGTCAGGGCAATGGTTTGAGCACGCTGGAGGTGAAATGAACACGCTGTATTCCTTCCGCCGCTGCCCGTACGCGATGCGCGCGCGGATGGCGCTGCGTTATTCGAACGTGCCGGTGGAGATCGTTGAGGTCAGTCTCAAGGCCAAGCCGGCCGCGATGCTGGCGATCTCGCCCAAGGGCACGGTGCCGGTGCTGGATGCCGGTGGGCAGGTGATTGACGAGAGTCTGGAGATCATGCGCTGGGCGTTGGCGCAGAATGATCCGCAGGATTGGTTGCTTGATGGCGACTCGCGGATTGCTGAATTGATCGAAGCGAATGATCAAGGGTTCAAAGTGCATTTGAATCGCTACAAGTACGCCGAACGTTACCCGGAGCAACCGATGGAGATTTATCGGGCTGAGGGGGCGCTGTACTTGCAGAGGCTGGAGGAGCTGCTTGAAGGTCGCGAATATTTGCTGGGCGATCATCCGAGCCTGGCGGATATCGCCCTGCTGCCCTTCGTTCGGCAGTTTGCCCATGTTGACCGCGAGTGGTTTGCGCAGACGCCTTATGTTCGCTTACAGGCCTGGTTGCAGCGTTTCCTCGAATCCGAACTGTTCACCTCGATCATGAAGAAATAACCTTACCTTCCTGCGTTGATCGTTCCCACGCTCTGCGTGGGAACGATCACTCCTACAGGGTCAAGCCAGTGCGTTGCACATGCCGAGTGCCATGCAATCTATCTCGAACGGGCCGAGAAAATCGGCCGAGACCTTCACCGGTGGATTGCCGGCCATCAGCCCCAGAGTATTCGCCCGTTCGATGTTGTGCGCGATGGTGTGATTGGCCTCTATGGCCCGTGCCAGAGCTCCAACCGAGCCTTGACCTATTCCCAGCAATGAAGCGCCGTTGGTCATGATTGCCAGACTGGCAATGACCCAAAGTCTGTAGCCTTTCATGCGCCGCCGACTCCCGCGAGTTCGGCCCGATCGACCATCACGCTTTGCGAGCGGACTTCGAACTGGACGCCGGGATGGGCGACTTGAATCGGCGCGTCGAAGCTGTGTTCCATCTGCGAGGCGATGCTGACGACCAGCACCACGGCCAGGTACAGACCGATGACCAGATAGGCGCCGCGTTTGGCTGAATGAAGGATTGCGCTGGCCATGGTGTTCTCCCGTGGGCATGTTTCGATGTCCACAGAATCAATCAAAAAAGCCGCGCTAACCACTCAGGGTTTGCCATAGTAAACATCAGCTTCGTTGATTATTTAGCCAGTCTATTTGCGTGTTTGAAGAAACCTATCGTGCTGCGAAAAACACACGCACACATGTAGGAGCTGCCGAAGGCTGCGATCTTTTGATTTTGCTTTTTCCGATCGTTCCCACGCTCTGCGTGGGCATGCAGCCCGTGACGCTCCGCGTCACTGGACGCAGAGCGTCCCTAGAGGCATTCCCACGCAGAGCGTGGGAACGATCAAACATCCCAAGGGCAAGATCAAGACTGCAGCCTTCGGCAGCTCCTACAGGGAGTTGTGCAGAACGGGCATTTCAGTGTTGGGCTTTGTGATCCAGGGCGGCGTAGAAGTTAGCGCTCTGTTGCAGGTATTTCTGGGTGTAGCTCTGGGTGTGGGATTTTTTGCTGTTGATTTCAACGTTGGCACTGGCTGGCAGCACCACGGTGGCGGAGATGGCGGAAGCGGCAATCACGGAGAAAAGATTGAAGTTCATGGCGGTAACCCTCGTGTTCGGTTGGCTTGCTTGCCCGGTTGGGCCGTGAAGCAAACTTAACGCTCGAGGGTTGATCGCTTGAAATGCTTTGTAGCATTACCGGATATCAGCGCGATTAATACAAAGAGACAGGCCCCGCAAACCGGGGCCTGTGGCTTATTGTCGCACTAGAAACTTGACGTCGCTCGGCGCGTCCATCGGCAGTTTCTGCACGGTTTTGCCGAGCAGACCGGTCTTGCCATCACGCTCGACAACGACAATTTCGTTGCTTTTCTGGTTGGCGATCAGCAGGAATTTGCCACTAGGGTCGAGGCTGAATTCGCGCGGGTGATCACCTTCCACCGAACGTTTTTGCAGCTCTTTGAGCTGGCCGGTTGCCGGATCAATCGCGAACACCACCAGTTGATTGGCGGTGCCACGGTTGCTGACGTAGAGGAACTTGCCATCCGCCGAGGCGTGCAGCGCTGCAGCGGCTTTGTCCGAGGTCGGCTGGCCGGCGGCCAGATCGACCAGTTGCGTCTGGGTCAGCACGCCGTCGTTGTAGTCGAACACCGCAACCTGTGCGCTCATTTCCATGGTCAGCCAGGCGTGTTTGCCATCGGCGCTGAACAGCAAATGACGTGGGCCGCTGCCGGCGGGCAAGGCGACCGAGGCGGTTTTCGCCGGGGTCAACGGCAGTTCGGGGTTGGCTTTCGGGTCGAATTGGTAGATGAAAACTTTGTCCGCACCCAGGTCGTTGGAGAACACGTAGCGACCGTCCGGCGAGGAAACCGTCGAGTGCACGTGGTTGGAGGCCTGGCGCTCAGGATTGACCCGGCTGGCCGGGTGCGCGCTCATCTGCACCACCGGTTTGAGTTTGCCGTCGGCACCGACCGGCAATACCGCCAGCGTGCCGCCCGGGTCTTCCACCACCGAATAGTTGCTGACGAACAGGTGGCTGGTGTCACCGCTGAGGCTCGAATGGGTCGGCTCATTGCCCAGGCTCTGCACTTGACTGATCAGGTTCAGGGCGTGGGTTTTCGGATCAATCGAATAGCTGCTGACACGGCCAACCGGGTCTTTCTGACCCGGGCCGTTTTCGTTGACCACGAACAGACGTTTCTGGTCTTTGGACAGGGTCAGCCATGACGGGTTTTCGCTCTTGACCACTTGCAGCGGCTTGGCGGCGATCTGGCCGGTGGCACTGTCGAAGTTCATGCGATAGATGCCCTGGCTGGTGCCGGCGGTATAAGAGCCGACCAGCAACTGGAAGTTCTCGGCAGAGGCCGTGGACAGCCCCATGGCGCCGACGCTGCCGGCCATCAGCAGCGGCCAGAATTTACGCATTTTCATCAGATTCTTCCTCATCATCGCTGCTGCTGACTACGTCGCCATGGCAGACCAGGCGGTGTTCGCCGATCGCTTTGGTCTCATTGAAATAACCGACGAT
The DNA here is from genome assembly GCF_949767675.1 of Pseudomonas sp. IT-P395. NCBI lineage: Bacteria > Pseudomonadati > Pseudomonadota > Gammaproteobacteria > Pseudomonadales > Pseudomonadaceae > Pseudomonas > Pseudomonas sp. IT-P395. The sequence goes on along the minus strand of NZ_CATKPW010000010.1, from coordinate 26,470 downwards.
CAGCCAGCTTTGCAGTGAGTCATCAAATGTTGCCGCTGCAACCTGAGCCGGAGTGAATTCCCAATGCTTGGCCGCTCGGCCATCGATGCATTCGATGTGCAGGTTGTCATCTTCGTCGAGGGCGAATTCGAAGGCGTGCAGGCCGTCGATTTCGACCATACCGCAGTGTTCGAGGGCGTTGAGAAGGGTTTGGGCAGTCATGGCAGTAAAGTCTTTCAGGGGGGAAATCGGCAATGATAGCTCAAGAAGCACACTCCCCCTGTAGGAGCTGCCGAAGGCTGCGATCTTTTGATGTCTGATCGTTCCCACGCTCAGCGTGGGAACGATCAAAAAAAAGATCAAAGGATCGCAGCCTTCGGCAGCTCCTACAGGGGTGTTTTTCAGAGGGCTTCGCGGCTAGGTTTGCCATCAACCAGGCGCTGGATGCGCAGCGGGTTGGCGTTTTTCAGTGGCTCGGGCAACAAGCTGTCCGGGTAGTTCTGGAAGCACACCGGGCGCAGGAAACGGTCGATGGCCAGCGTGCCCACCGACGTGCCACGGGCATCGGACGTCGCCGGATACGGCCCGCCGTGCACCATCGAATCACAGACCTCGACACCGGTCGGATAACCGTTGAGCAGGATCCGCCCGACCTTCTGCTCCAGCAACGGCGTCAGCTCAGGGAAACGTTCGAAATCCGCCTGCTCGCCAATGATCGTCGCGGTCAGTTGCCCGTGCAGGCCATGCAGTGCGGCGCTGAGTTGCGCCTTGTCCGCCACTTCGACAATCACCGTGGTCGGGCCGAACACTTCTTCCTGTAGCACTTCATCGCCATCGATCAACAGGCTCGCATCGGCCTTGAACAATTGCGGTTGCGCCTGATTACCCTGCTGTGGATTGCCGGCCAGATGCTCAATGCCGGGATGCGCCAGCAGTTTCTGCAAGCCTTTGCCGTAGCTGCCGAGGGTGCCGGCGTTGAGCATGGTTTGCGCCGGTTGATCACCGATCAAACCAGCGACTTGCTGCACGAACGCGCTGAACTGCGGCGAACGAATACCGATCACCAGACCGGGATTGGTACAGAACTGACCGCAGCCCTGCACCACAGATGCAGTGAGGTCACGAGCAACGGTTTCCGAACGCTCGGCAAGGGCTTGCGGCAGAACGATCACCGGGTTGATGCTCGACATCTCGGCGAACACCGGGATCGGTTGCGGGCGCGCAGCGGCCATGTCACAGAGAGCGCGACCGCCCTTGAGCGAACCGGTGAAACCCACTGCCTGAATTGCCGGATGCTTGACCAGCCATTCGCCGACGCCACCGCCGTAGATCATGTTGAATACGCCGGCCGGCATCGCGGTTTTTTCGGCAGCGCGGATCAGCGCATCAGCAACCAGTTCCGCTGTCGCCATGTGGCCGCTGTGAGCCTTGAACACCACCGGGCAACCGGCGGCGAGTGCCGAAGCGGTATCGCCGCCAGCCGTAGAAAATGCCAGCGGGAAATTGCTCGCGCCGAACACTGCGACAGGGCCTAGGCCGATGCGGTATTGACGCAAATCCGGGCGCGGCAACGGCTGGCGATCCGGTAACGGCAGATCAATGCGCGCACCGTAGAAATCACCTCGGCGCAGGACTTTGGCGAACAGACGCATCTGCCCGCTGGTGCGTCCGCGCTCGCCTTGAATGCGTCCGGCCGGCAACGCGGTTTCGCGGCAGACCACAGCGACGAAGTCATCACCGAGCGCATCCAGCTCATCAGCAATCGCATCGAGAAACTGCGCGCGGCGTTCGGCGCTAAGGCTGCGATAAGCGGGGTAGGCGGCAGCGGCAGCTTTGGCTGCAGCGTCGACTTCTTCAACCGTGGCCTGAATGAAATCGTGCGGCAATTGTTCGCCCGTGGTTGCGTCGACCGATTGCAGTTTGACGTCGCCAGCGGCGCTGCGCTGACCACCGATGTAGTTGTGACCGAGAATCTGAGTCATGGGATCTCCTTAAAGGGTGCCGATGCTGTCCGGTTCATAAACCGCTGGGACCGGGACGATGCCATTGAGCAGTGGCGCGCCGAATTCGGCCTGGCTGATTTCAAAGACGTCGCCCGGCTGGGTGCGGATGCCATCGGCGAACGACAGGGTCGCGGTGCCGAAGAAGTGAATGTGCACGTCACCGGGACGCAGGAACTGACTGTATTTGAAGTGGTGGTATTCGAGGTTGGCGAGGCTGTGGCACATGTTCGCCTCGCCACTGAGAAACTCGTTCTGCCAGAGCACTTCGCCGTCACGCAGGATGCGACTGGTGCCGGCCAGATGTTGAGGCAGTTCACCGCTGCGAAGTTCCGGGCCGTAACTGCAACTGCGCAATTTCGAGTGGGCGAGGTACAGGTAATTCTTGCGTTCCATGACATGGTCGGAGAACTCGTTGCCCACCGCAAAACCGAGACGGTAAGGCTTGCCGTCGTGGCCAATGATGTACAAACCGGCCATTTCTGGTTCTTCGCCGGCGTCTTCGGCAAACGGCGGCACCGGGAAGGGTTGACCGGGGCGAACGACGATGCTGCCGTCGCCCTTGTAGAACCATTCCGGTTGCACACCGGCCTGCCCCGCCGCCGGTTTGCCGCCCTCCACGCCCCATTTGAAGATGCGCATGGTGTCGGTCATCGCCGCTTCGTCGCCGGCCTGCTGGTGCATCTTGTCCCGCGCCGAGGCACTGCCAAGATGCGTCAGGCCGGTGCCGCTGATCAGCATGTGCGCCGGGTCCGGGTGATCGAGGGGCGGTAGCACGCGCAGTTGTGCGAGCAGCTCGGCGTAATCGTGGCTGATGCCGAGGCCGAGGGTTTGCACTTGCTGCTCCAGGGTGTTGCCGGCCTCGATGGCGGCCAGGGCCAGATCGCGCACGGAACGCGCGTCTTGCACTTCGCGCACCAGACCGTTGTCGACCACGCCGACGCGGCGTTCGCGGTTGCTTAATTCGAATTGAACCAGATGCATATGTCCTCTCCTGTATACAAAACTTCAAAACACTGCAAAACCCTGTGGGAGCTGGCTTGCCAGCGATGGCAATCTGTCTGACACATCAATGTTGAATGTGCCGCCGTCATCGCTGGCAAGCCAGCTCCCACAGGTTCCTTGGTGATTGATAGCGGGGGTCAGGTACGGGTGGCACCGCGTGCACTTGCTGCGAATTGGTCAACCGGGAGCACGTGTTTGCGCTCCAGCACGCGGTAGACGATGCCGGTCAGAATCAAGCCAAACACCATCACCCCCGAGAGAAAATACAGGCCGGACGCGAGGTTGCCGGTGTACTCCTTCAACGCCCCAATCACAAACGGCCCGATGTACCCGCCCAGATTCCCCACCGAATTGATCAGAGCAATCCCCGCCGCCGCACTCGCGCCGGCAAAGAAGCGCCCCGGCAAGGTCCAGAACACCGCCGTGCAGGAAAACAGCGCGAACGCCACCAGACACAGCGCCGCCAGTTGCGCCACCGGCAACGACAACCAGGCACTGAGGAACAGGCCAATCGCGCCCAGCACATAAAGCACGGCCAGATGCCCGTAGCGATCATTCAAACGATCGGAACTGCGCGGCACGATCAGCAAGCCGATGATGCCGAAGATGTACGGCACCGACGAGACGAAACCGGTGACCAGATCGCTGCCGCCAAACTGTTTGATCAGCGTCGGTAACCATAGACCGAGACCATAAATGCTCAACGTCACCGGCAGATAAAACAGCGCCAGCAGCAACACGCGTTTGTCTTTCAGCGCATGCAGCGGATTGCCGTGACGGGTCTGGCCGTATTCCTGCAGATCCTTTTTCAGCTCACCGGTCAGCCAGTCTTTCTCGGCCTGATCCATCCATTTCACTTGCTGCGGGCCATCCGGCAACCAGCGCAACACCGGCCAGGTCAGCAAGATCGCCGGAGTGCCGATGACGATGAACAGCCACTGCCAGCCGTGCAGCCCGAGGACGCCATCCATGCCGAGCAAACCGCCGGACACCGGACCGGTGATCATCATCGCGATCGGTTGGGAGAGGATGAACAGCCCGAGGATCTTGCCGCGATGGCGCACCGGGAACCATTGGGTGATGTAGTAGAGAACGCCAGGGAAGAACCCCGCCTCGGCCGCGCCGAGCAGAAAGCGCATGACGTAGAAACTGTGCGGGCCCTGGACGAAGGCCATGCCGATGGTGATCGCGCCCCAGGTGATCATGATCCGCGCAAACCAGCGCCGCGCACCGAAGCGTTCGAGCATCAGGTTGCTGGGGATTTCGAAAAGGAAGTAACCAATGAAGAACAGCCCGGCGCCGAGGCCGTAAGCCGCATCGCCAATGCCGATGTCGGCGCCCATGTGCAGCTTGGCGAAGCCGACGGCGGAGCGATCCACATAGGCGATCAGGTACAGCAGGATCAGGAAGGGAATCAGTTTCAGCGTAATGCGCCGTATCAGCCGCAGTTCCTGGCTCATGAGATCGGTCTCCGATTGTTGTTTTTATAGAACCTCGGGGGACGCCTCTCACGGAAAACCGTCAGGGCCATCCCTCCGTCGAAAACGACTATATAGTAATACTAATTCACCAACAACACTTCCAAACCTCAGATTTTGCGCTTAGATTAGGCCGTAGCTGGAACACTATAGTCATACAATAAGAGAATCGATCATGTCTGATAAGAAACCCACCCTGCGCTCCGCCCAATGGTTTGGCACGGCCGACAAGAACGGCTTCATGTACCGCAGCTGGATGAAGAATCAGGGCATCGCCGACCACCAGTTTCACGGCAAGCCGATCATCGGCATCTGTAACACCTGGTCGGAACTGACCCCGTGCAACGCGCACTTCCGCCAGATCGCGGAGCACGTTAAACGCGGGGTGATCGAGGCCGGTGGCTTCCCGGTGGAATTCCCGGTGTTCTCCAACGGCGAATCGAACCTGCGCCCGACCGCCATGCTCACCCGCAACCTGGCGAGCATGGATGTCGAAGAGGCGATTCGCGGCAATCCGATCGACGGCGTAGTGCTGCTGACCGGTTGCGACAAAACCACTCCAGCGCTGCTGATGGGCGCGGCGAGTTGCGATGTGCCAGCGATTGTTGTGACCGGCGGGCCGATGCTCAACGGCAAGCACAAGGGCAAGGACATCGGCTCGGGCACGGTGGTCTGGCAGCTCAGCGAACAGGTCAAGGCCGGCACCATCACGATTGACGATTTCCTTGCAGCCGAGGGCGGCATGTCGCGTTCGGCGGGCACCTGCAACACCATGGGCACCGCATCGACCATGGCTTGCATGGCTGAAGCACTCGGCACTTCGCTGCCGCACAACGCGGCGATCCCGGCGGTGGATGCGCGGCGTTATGTGTTGGCGCACATGTCCGGCATGCGTGCGGTGGAGATGGTTCGCGAAGATCTGAAACTGTCGAAGATCCTCACTAAAGAAGCCTTCGAGAATGCTATCCGGGTCAACGCTGCCATCGGTGGTTCGACCAACGCGGTGATTCACTTGAAAGCCATCGCCGGGCGCATCGGTGTTGAACTGGATCTGGACGACTGGACCCGCATCGGGCGCGGCATGCCGACCATTGTCGACCTGCAACCGTCGGGGCGCTTCCTGATGGAAGAGTTCTATTACGCCGGTGGTTTGCCAGCGGTGTTGCGCCGCCTCGGTGAAGCCAATCTGATTCCAAATCCGAATGCACTGACGGTGAACGGCAAGTCGATCGGCGAGAACACCAAGGACGCGCCGATCTATGGCGAAGACGAAGTGATCCGCACCCTCGACAATCCGATTCGCGCCGACGGTGGTATCTGCGTATTGCGCGGCAATCTGGCGCCGCTCGGCGCGGTACTCAAGCCGTCCGCTGCAACCCCGGAACTGATGCAGCATCGCGGCCGCGCGGTGGTGTTTGAAAACTTCGACATGTACAAGGCGCGGATCAATGATCCGGAGCTGGATGTCGATAAGGATTCGATTCTGGTGATGAAGAACTGCGGGCCGAAGGGTTATCCGGGCATGGCCGAAGTCGGCAACATGGGCTTGCCGGCCAAGTTGTTGGCCCAGGGTGTGACCGACATGGTGCGCATTTCCGATGCACGGATGAGCGGTACGGCGTATGGCACCGTAGTTTTGCACGTGGCGCCGGAAGCGGCGGCCGGCGGGCCTTTGGCGACAGTGAAGGAAGGCGACTGGATCGAGCTGGATTGCGCCACCGGGCGTTTGCACCTGGATATTCCGGATGCTGAACTGGCGGCGCGCATGGCGGATCTGCAGCCACCGCAGCAGTTGCTGGTGGGCGGTTATCGTCAGCTGTACATCGACCATGTGTTGCAGGCGGATCAGGGCTGTGACTTCGATTTCCTTGTCGGTTGCCGAGGGGCTGAAGTGCCGCGCCATTCCCATTAAAATCAAAAGATCGCAGCCTTCGGCAGCTCCTACATTGGAATGCATTTGATCGTTCCCACACTCCGCGTGGGAACGATCATTACCCGCCTCAAGATTGTCTGGTGCCTGCTATGATGCGCGGCATCTCCATCGCTCAGGATCGCGCCACTCCCCATGGATTACCGCAAACCCTCCGACCGTAAAAGCATGCACTCGCGCATCGTCCAGGAACTGGGCATGCAGATCGTCTCCGGACGCTTTTTGCCCGACGACAAACTGCCCGCCGAAGCCTTGCTCTGCGAGGAGTACGCGGTCAGCCGGCCGGTATTGCGTGAAGCCACACGGGTGCTGGTAGCCAAAGGTCTGGTGTATTCCAAGCCACGCGTCGGCACGGTGGTCAAAGCGCGCCGCGAGTGGCACATGCTCGATCCCGATGTACTGCATTGGCTGATGCAAAGCAGCCCGCAGAATGAATTTTTCAATGTGCTGACCAGTGTGCGCAGCATTATCGAACCGGCGGCTGCCGCCCTCGCCGCCCAGCATGCCACCGATGCCGAAATTGCCGGGATCGGTGAGGCTTACCAGCGCATGGAAGCCGCGCCGACGCCGGAAGCGTTGTTGCAGCCGGATCTGGACTTCCACAGCCGGATTGCCGATGCGACGCACAATGATTTGCTGGCGAACCTGTGCAACATGTTGTCGGTGGCGATTGCCGAGGCGTTGAAGCATTCGAATCAGCGGCCGAATCTGCATGAATTGGCATTGCCTCGGCATAAGGCGATTTTGACGGCGATTGAGAATCGTGATGCATTGGGGGCTCGGCATGCGACGTTGGTGCAGCTGGATGATGCGCGTAGTGCGCTCAGTGTCGTGCTCGGCACTGAGCTTTCCTGAATCTTGAGACTGCTTGCCCTCACCCTAGCCCTCTCCCAGAGGTAGAGGGGACCGATTGGGGGATATTCGAGATTTACGCCGACTTGAAAGATTTGCTGTGAATCCATAATCGACTCGGCATCTAAAGTCGACCGATCTGCTGTGAATCCATAATCAACTCGGTGCTTCAGGTCGATGTATCAAGCCGCACCACTCGGTCAGTCCCCTCTCCCTCGGGGAGAGGGTTAGGGTGAGGGGCTCTTGATCTTCAGCCACAAAAAAAGCCGCAACCCAAAGGTTGCGGCTTTGTCGTTTCAGCCCTTCAGATCAATGCGCAAACAGCGAATTGCCCTTCTGCCCCGCCAGTTTCTCCGGCTTGATCAGGAACTTCGCCAGTGCCGGCAGCAGCCACAGCGCACCGAACATGTTCCACAGCAGCATGAAGGTCAGCATCAGGCCCATGTCGGCCTGGAACTTGATCGCCGAGAAGATCCAGGTGCACACACCAATCGCCAGGCACAGACCGGTGAACAGCACCGCTTTACCGGTGGATTTCAGCGTCTGGTAATAGGCTTCCTGCAACGGCAACCCGGCACGCAGGAAACTTTCCAGGCGGCTGTAGATATAGATACCGTAGTCGACACCAATCCCCACACCCAGCGCCACCACCGGCAAGGTCGCAACCTTCACACCGATGCCCATGAACGCCATCAGCGCGTTGCCGAGTACCGAGGTCAGCACCAGCGGCAGGACGATGCACAGGGTCGCCGCCCACGAGCGGAAGGTGATCATGCACATCACCGCCACGCAGATGTACACCAGAACCAGGATAGTCAGCTCAGCCTGTTTGATGACTTCGTTGGTGGCCGCTTCGATCCCGGCGTTACCGGCAGCAAGGATGAATTCCAGGCCGTCCTTGTTATTTTCCTGGGCAAATTCCTGCACCGCGTGCACCGCACGATCGAGGGTTTCGGCCTTGTGATCGTTGAGGAACACCAGCACCGGCGCCAGCGAGCAACTGTTGTTGTACAAGCCATCGGCACGGGCAATCGAGTTGTTCAGCACGTCCGGGTTGCGCGACAGGGTTTCCCATTTCAGGTTGCCCTCGTTCATGCCCTTGATCATCTGTTTGGACACGGTCACCAGCGAGATCGCCGACTGCACGCCCTCGGTGTTCTGCATCTTCCACATCAACTGATCGATCGGCGCCATGGCTTCATAACGCGAACAGCCTTCGGCTTTGGTCTTGACCATCACCACCAGTACGTCAGAGCTGGTGGAGTAATTGCTGATGATGAAGTTGTTGTCCTTGTTGTAGCGCGAGTCCGGACGCAGTTCCGGTGCGCCCTGGTCGAGGTCGCCGATTTTCAGGTTCTGGCTGTACCAGAGGCCGCCACCGAAGGCGATCAGCGCCAGCACCACCGAAATGCGTGCGACTTTCGGATTGGCGAAATTCGACAGCAGCCGCCAGAACGGATGTTCGCGGTTCGCGTCTTTCTTGCTCTTGGCAATCGCGCGCTTGCTGATGCCGACATAGGAAATCGCCACCGGCAGCAGAATCAGGTTGGTGAAGACGATCACCGCCACGCCGATGGAGGCGCCGATGGCCAGTTCACGGATCACGCCGATATCGATGATCAACAGCGTGATGAAACCCACCGCATCCGCCAGAATCGCGATCATCCCCGGCAGGAACAGTTGCCGGAAGGTCCGCCGCGCTGCGGTCAGCGCGTTGTCGGCCTCACTGGATTGCAGGGCGATACCGTTGATCTTCTGCACGCCGTGGGAAATACCGATGGCGAAGATCAGGAACGGCACCAGCATCGAATACGGATCAAGTCCGAAGCCGAAAAAGTGCATCAAGCCGAGCTGCCAGACCACCGCCACCAGCGTCGTGCTCAACACCGCGATGGTGCTGCGTACGCAGTTGGTGAACCACAGCAGCAGGATCAGGGTGATGACGAAAGCGATGCCGAAGAACAGCACGACCATCACCAGACCGTCGATCAGGTCGCCGACCTTCTTGGCGAATCCGACGATGTGGATCTTGACGTTGGGGTTCTGCGCTTCGAACTTGTTGCGGATCTTGTCTTCGAGTTCATGGGAGAACTTGCGGTAGTCCAGCGCGAGCAACTTGCCCTGGTCTTCCGGGTCCGGGTAGGACTCCAGCAGCGGGATGTCGACGATGCTCGACTTGAAGTCGTTGGCCACCAGACGCCCGACCTGGCCGGACTTGAGCACGTTGTTGCGCAGCAGATCGAGGCTGTCCTGCGAGCCGTTGTAGCTCTGCGGGATCACTTCACCGCCGGCAAAACCCTCTTCGGTCACTTCGGTCCAGCGTACGCTCGGACTCCACAGCGACTTCAGCCCGGAGCGGTCGACGCCGGAGATGTAGAACACCTCGTCGTTGATCTGGCGCAGGGTCTCCATGTACTCCTTGGAGAAGATGTCGCCGTCCTTGGCTTCCACCGAAATGCGCACGGTGTTGCCCAGGTTCGCCAGATCGTTGCGGTGCTCCATCATCTTTTCGATGAAGGGATGCTTGAGCGGGATCATTTTTTCGAAACTGGTCGACGGCCGGATCAGCGTGGCCTGCCAGAACAGGAAAATGCTCACCACCAGACAGATCAGGATCACGGCCGGGCGGTTGTTGAAAATCAGGCGCTCAAGAAACGTCGCCTTGTCCTGCTGAGGAGTGATCAAGGAAGTCATAGCCCCGCCTTCTTGTTATTGATCTCGGCACCGTTTGGCTGCGTGGTGTGAAGCCCACCCTGCCCGCTCAGAATCAAGTTGCCGTCGCCGGCAGCGGTGACCGATGACAGCGAGATGCGGTCCGGACGGTTGAACACGCTGAAGGTTTCGCCGTTGTCGCTGCTGCTGATCACCGAACCGCCGTTGCCGACGATGACGATCGAGCCATCCGGGAGCAAGGTTGCGCCGGACAAGCCGAATTCCAGCGCACCGCGTGCGGCTTTCAGTTCGACCTGTTGCCAGTTGCTGCCGAAATCGGTGGAGCGGTAGAGGTTGCCGCGCAAGCCGTAGGCCAGCAGGGTCTGCGGTTGGGCCGTGCCGATCACGCCGAAGAGCGAACCTTCGTACGGGCCTTCGAGTTTTTCCCAGGTCTGACCGTCGTCGGCGGAGCGAAACATGCTGCCCGACTCGCCAACGATGAACAGCCCGGCGTCCTTCACCGCCGCAATGGCGTTAAGGTGGAATTGATCTTCGTTGTCGAGGCGGTCGCTGACGTCTTCCCAGTTCTTGCCGCCGTCGGTGGTTTCCAGCAGCGCGCCGTACGCGCCCACAGCGAGGCCACTGTTGACGTCCTTGAACCAGACGTCGAGCAGCGGCGACTCACGTTTGAGGTCTTCGAATTGCTTGGTCCAGGTCAGACCGCCGTCTGCGCTGGCGAGGATTTGCGCGTCGTGGCCGACCGCCCAGCCGTGCTTGTCGTCGACAAAGTACACCGCCGTCAGCAGTTGCCGGGTCGGCACTTTGGCCTGGGTCCAGGTTTTGCCCTGGTCATCGGAATAGAGAATGTGCCCACGATCGCCGACCGCGACCAGGCGCGCGCCAGCGTGGACGACATCGAGAATCAGACTTTTCGCGGCTTTCGCAGATTCGGTGGCATAGACCACGTCAGCCGGGGCCTCGGCGGCAATCACAGGTGCCGATAACGTGGCAAAGCCCAGCAGAGAGAGTGCTGTGGCCAGCAACGCGGTGTTGCGTAACGCCGGCGGGCGGCAACGACTCATAGACCTTCCCCTATTTATTATTGTTAGGCCATCTGGCCTTCAAGGGCGCCGCAAGTGTGCTCCGCTGATGGCTGGTCAGAAGCATAGTCCTGAAACCCGCAATCCAGAGCCACTTCGGAAGCTGGCTCATCCTATCGGGCTTTCGAAACGTCTGACAATCGGCGCCACGTTATCTTTTGTTAACCGCATTGCTGACGAATTTCACCCTGTAGGAGTGAGCCTGCTCGCGATAGCGGTGTATCAGGTAAGAATTCATTGACTGACACACCGCTATCGCGAGCAGGCTCACTCCTACAGGGGGTCGTGGGGGCTTTGGGATTTGAATACATGACCATTCGCCGGGGTGATGCGGCAAAAGTTACCGGGGGGACTTGCACGATCGGTATTATGGTATACCATCAGACGCACAGACACTCTCAATCCCCCAACGGAGCAGCTCATGAGTTTCGAAATTCGCAAGATCGTCAGCTATGTCGAAGAAACCTTCATCGAAGGCGGCAAGGCCACTGACAAGCCAGTGACCATGGTCGGTCTCGCCGTGGTGATGAAAAACCCTTGGGTGGGCAACGGTTTCGTGGAAGACCTCAAGCCGCAGATTCGCGCCAACTGCTCTGACCTCGGCGCACTGATGGTTGAGCGTCTGGTCGGCATCATCGGCGGTGCCGAGAAGATCGAGGCCTACGGCAAAGCCGCCGTGGTCGGTGCTGATGGCGAGATCGAACACGCCTCCGCCGTGATCCACACCCTGCGCTTCGGCAACCACTACCGCGAAGCCGTCAACGCCAAGAGCTACCTGAGCTTCACCAACAAGCGCGGCGGCCCGGGCACCTCGATTCAGATCCCGATGATGCACAAGGACGACGAAGGTCAGCGTTCGCACTACATCACTCTGGAAATGCAGATCGAAGACGCGCCGCGTGCCGACGAAATCGTCGTCGTGCTGGGTTGCGCCGACGGTGGTCGCCTGCACCCGCGCATCGGTAACCGCTACATCGATCTGGAAGAACTGGCCGCCGAAAAAGCCCAGTAATCACAATAAAAAGGCACTGCAGGAGCGCTCCATGATTCGGCTCACCGCTGAACTCACCCCGGCTGGCACCAGTTACCTGGCGACCGGCCAAGGCCAGCCCGTGGTTTTGATCCACGGCGTGGGCCTGAACAAAGAAATGTGGGGCGGGCAGATTGTCGGCCTGTCCAGCCAGTACCAGGTGATCGCCTACGACATGCTCGGCCATGGCGCGAGCCCGCGACCGGCCAGCGGCACCGCCCTGCTCGGTTACGCCGATCAGTTGCTGGAGTTGCTCGATCACCTGAATCTGCAACAGGCAGCGGTGATCGGTTTCTCCATGGGCGGTCTGGTCGCGCGAGCCTTTGCCCTGCATTACCCGGAGCGCCTGCAAAGCCTGGTGGTGTTGAACAGCGTGTTCAACCGCAGTGAAGAACAGCGTGCCGGCGTCATCGCTCGCACCGCGCAAGCCGCCGAACATGGCCCGGACGCCAATGCCGAAGCGGCGCTGTCACGCTGGTTCAGCCGCGAATATCAGGCAGCCAACCCGGCGCAGATCGCTGCGATCCGCCAGACCCTGGCCGGCAATGATCCGCAAGGCTATCTGACCACCTACGAATTGTTCGCCACCCAAGACATGTACCGCGCCGACGACCTGGGCAGCATTCAGGCGCCGACGCTGATCGCCACCGGTGAACTCGATCCGGGTTCGACCCCGGAAATGGCCGAGCAACTGGCCCGACGCATCCCCGGTGCGAAGGTTGCCGTGCTGTCTGAGCAACGGCATATGATGCCCGTAGAGTCGCCGCGTCTGGTCAATCAGACGCTGCTGGAATTTCTCGAATTCGCACACTCCCGACAAAACCATATAAAGGGGATCGTTGCATGACACTCGCACGCTTCCAGATGTGCATCGGCGGAGAATGGGTCGACGCCCTCTCCGGCAAGACCTTCGAAAGCCTCAACCCGGCCACGGCGCAAGCTTGGGCCCAGCTGCCTGACGCTGATGAAGCGGATGTCGAACGCGCCGTGGAATCGGCACAGACTGCTTTCGACGGCCCGGCGTGGCGCGGTCTGACCGCCACCGCGCGCGGCAAACTGCTGCGCCGTCTCGGCGACTTGATCGCCGAAAACAAAGAACAACTGGCGCAGCTGGAAAGCCGCGACAACGGCAAGCTGATCCGCGAAACCCGTGGTCAGGTCAGTTATCTGCCGGAGTTCTTCCACTACACCGCCGGCCTTGCCGACAAGCTCGAAGGCGGCACCCTGCCGCTGGATAAGCCCGATCTGTTTGCCTACACCGTGCATGAAGCAATGGGTGTGGTCGCCGCGATCATTCCGTGGAACAGCCCGCTGTACCTGACAGCGATCAAGCTCGCCCCGGCCCTCGCCGCCGGTAACACGATCGTGATCAAGCCGTCCGAGCACGCTTCGGCAACTATTCTCGAGCTGGCGCGTCTGGCCCTCGAAGCGGGGATTCCGCCGGGTGTGGTCAACGTCGTCACCGGTTACGGCCCGAGCACCGGCGCCGCCCTCACCCGCCATCCGCTGATCCGCAAAATCGCCTTCACCGGCGGCGCAGCCACAGCGCGGCATGTGGTGCGCAGCAGCGCCGAGAACTTCGCCAAGCTGTCGCTGGAACTGGGCGGCAAGTCGCCGAACATCATCTTCGCCGACGCCGATCTGGACAGCGCGATCAACGGTGCGATTGCCGGGATCTACGCGGCGTCCGGACAAAGTTGCGTGTCCGGTTCACGGCTGTTGGTGCAGGACGAAATCTACGACGAGTTCGTCAACCGACTGGTCGAACGCGCCCAGCGCATTCGCATCGGCAACCCGCAAGAAGACGACAGTGAAATGGGCCCAATGGCCACCGCGCAGCAACTGGCGGTTGTCGAAGGTCTGGTCGCGGATGCCATCGCCGAGGGCGCGCGCTTGCGTACCGGCGGCAAGCGCCCGACCGATCTCGGCGAAGGCTGGTTCTATGAGCCGACGCTGTTCGAATGCGACCGCAATTCGATGAAGATCATGCAGGAAGAAGTCTTCGGCCCGGTGGCGTCGGTGATTCGCTTCAAAGATGAAGCCGAGGCACTGGCGATCGCCAACGACTCACAGTTCGGCCTCGCCGCTGGCATCTGGACGCGTGATTTAGGCCGCGCTCATCGCCTGGCTCGCGATGTTCGCTCGGGAATTATCTGGGTCAACACTTACCGTGCGGTGTCAGCGATGGCACCGATCGGCGGCTTCAAGAACAGTGGCTATGGACGCGAAAGCGGCATCGATTCGGTGCTGGCCTACACCGAACTGAAAACGGTGTGGATCAACCTCTCCCAGGCACCGATGCCTGATCCGTTTGTGATGCGCTAGGAGTCCTGCGAAATGATCGAACCCGGCATTTACAAAGACGTCATGAGCTCGTTCCCGTCCGGCGTCACGGTGGTCACCACCCTCGACCCGGACGGCGGCATCGTCGGCATCACCGCCAGCGCTTTCAGCGCGCTGTCGATTGACCCGGCGCTGGTGCTGTTCTGCCCCAATTATGCTTCCGACACCTACCCGGTGCTGCGTGACAGCAAGAAGTTCGCGATCCATTTGCTGTCCGCCGACCAGACGGCTGAGGCCTATGCGTTTGCTGGTAAAGGCAAGGACAAGGCCAAGGACATCGAGTGGCATTTGAGCGAGTTGGGTAACCCGATTCTGGCCAAGGCCACGGCGATCATCGAGTGCGAGTTGTGGCGGGAATACGATGGTGGTGATCACGCGATCATTGTTGGCGCGGTGAAGAACCTGATCCTGCCGGCGCAACCGGTGACGCCGATGATTTACCACAAAGGCAAGCTCGGGCCGTTGCCGACACTGGCCTGAAGCGACAATGCAAAACCCTGTGGGAGCTGGCTTGCCAGCGATGAGGGCTTAACATTCAACATTGATGTTGGCTGATAGTCCGCTATCGCTGGCAAGCCAGCTCCCACAGGGATTGAGGTGAGGCAAAGAATATGAGTAACGAAAAGTACGAAAAAGGCCTGAAAATCCGCACTCAGGTACTCGGCGAAGCCTACGTGCAGCGCTCTATAGAGAACGCCGACGACTTCACCCGTCCGCTGCAGGAAATGGTCACCGAATACTGCTGGGGCCATGTCTGGGGTCGCGAAGGTTTGTCGCTCAAGGAGCGCAGCATGATCAACCTGGCGATGATCTCGGCGCTCAACCGTCCGCACGAACTCAAGCTGCATGTGCGTGGCGCCTTGCGTAACGGCCTGAGTCGTGAGCAAATACGCGAAATTCTGCTTCAGGTCGGCATTTATTGCGGCGTTCCGGCGGCCGTGGACAGTTTCCGGCTGGCCCGTGAAGCCTTTGCCGAAGCCGACGCCGAAGCCCCAGTTAACCCCTCGGCTGTTTAGATGCCCGTCTGGCATGGACAGCCAACCGAAAGAGCGGACCCCATGAAACGCCAGCCACTCGACGACAGCTTCAAGGTCAATCGCAACCCCGTTACCCTGCGCGAAATCGTGCTGGATAAACTGCGTAGCGCGATCATGAATTTCCAGCTCATGCCCGGCGATCGTCTGGTCGAACGCGATCTGTGCGATCGCCTGGGCGTTAGCCGTACGTCGGTGCGTGAAGCCTTGCGTCACCTGGAATCCGAAGGTCTGGTCGAGTTCGCCGATGCGAAAGGCCCGCGTGTAGCAATCATCACCCTCGCCGATGCCGTCGATATCTACGAGTTGCGTTGTGTGCTCGAAGGCCTGATCGTGCAGCTGTTCACCCTGCGCGCCAAAGCCAAGGACATCAAAGCCCTGGAAAAAGCCCTCGACGAAAACCGCAAGGCGCTCAAGGACGGCGAACTGCAACAGGTGATCGACTCGGTGCAGGGCTTCTACGACGTGCTGCTCGAAGGCTCGGGCAACCATGTTGCGGCGACTCAGCTACGTCAGTTGCAGGCGCGCATCAGCTACCTGCGCGCGACCTCGGTATCGCAGGAAAACCGTCGCGGTGCGAGTAATCAGGAAATGGAGAAAATGGTCGAAGCGATCAAGAGCGGTGATCCGCTGGTGGCGCATCAGGCCTGTGTTGATCACGTTCGCGCTGCCGCTGCGGTAGCGCTCGACTATCTCAAGCGCAAGCAGGAAGAGACCGGCGCAACCCCGGCCATGACCCTGCCCATCGCGCTGAAAGAACCCCGTATAGGTCACTGATATGTTCAGCCCGAGCTATTGCCCGAAATGCGGTGGCCCTGACCTTGGTCAGCAGATACCGGCGGGCGATACGCACGAGCGCCTGATGTGCCGTGGCTGCGGCTACATCCACTACGTCAATCCGAAGATCATCGCCGGCTGCATCATCGAGCAGGATGGCAAATACCTGCTGTGCCAACGGGCGATTCCCCCGCGCCCGGGCACCTGGACGCTGCCGGCCGGGTTCATGGAAAGCGGCGAAACCACCGAGCAAGCGGCGATCCGTGAAGTCTGGGAAGAAAGCGGCGTGCGCGCGGAAATCGTCTCGCCATATTCGATTTTCAGCGTGCCGAAGATCAGCGAGGTGTACATCATCTTCCGTGCGATCGCGCTGGAGATCACCGGGCAGTATGGGCCGGAGACCATGGATTACAAGTTCTTCGCGCCTGAAGACATTCCGTGGGAACAGATCTATTACCCGGCGATCCGGCAGATTCTCGAGCGTTATATCGAGGAGCGTCAGGCTGGGGTGTATGGGATTTACATGGGCAATGATGACAGCGGCAAGATCCACTTTATCCGCTGATCACCACCTTTCCCCCTGCCTGATCGTTCCCACGCGGAGCGTGGGAATGCAGCCCGGGACGCTCCGCGTCCCTTTCACAGCCGAACGCGGAGCGTCCGAAGAGGCATTCCCACGCGGAGCGTGGGAATGCAGCCCGGGACGCTCCGCGTCCCTTTCACAGCCGAACGCGGAGCGTCCGAAGAGGCATTCCCACGCGGAGCGTGGGAACGATCAATACCGTAGGCTTCAGAGTGGGGCAATGCCTTCAACGATGATGATCTCCGCCCTCGCCCATTCCTCGCGATAACTCTTCGCTTCCTGGTACGCCGCCGAGTGGTAGCACGCCACAGCCTTCTCATAGCTTTCGAACTCGATCACCACGCTACGCTGCGGCGTCTCGCGCCCTTCCATCGCCTCGCTGCGCCCGCCTCTGGCCAGAAACTTCGCGCCAAACTCAGCGAAGGCTGCCGGCGCGCGCTGGGTGTATTGGCTGTAATGATCGGCATCGGCTATATCCACGTGAGCAATCCAGTACGCCTTCATAGTGACCTCTTTGTTGATTTTGTATTATGGTATACCAATATATTTCCAACGAACCCTGAGAGTCCAGCATGGCCTTCAACAGCATCGAAGAAATCATCGAAGATTATCGCCTCGGCAAAATGGTTTTGCTGGTCGATGACGAAGACCGCGAAAACGAAGGCGACCTGTTGCTCGCAGCCGACCGTTGCACGCCTGAGACGATCAGCTTCATGGCCCGTGAAGCGCGCGGTCTGATCTGCCTGACGCTGACTGACGAACACTGCCAGCGTTTGGGCCTGGAGCAAATGGTGCCGGCCAATGGCAGCGTGTTCAGCACCGCGTTTACCGTGTCGATTGAAGCGGCGGTTGGCGTGACCACCGGTATTTCGGCGGCGGATCGCGCCTGCACCGTTGCCGCCGCCGTCGCGCCGAATGCGCGTGCGGAAGATCTGGTGCAGCCGGGCCATATCTTCCCGCTACGCGCCAAGGAAGGTGGCGTGCTGACCCGCGCCGGCCACACCGAAGCAGGCTGCGATCTGGCGCGCCTTGCTGGTTTTACCCCGGCCTCGGTGATCGTCGAGGTGATGAACGACGACGGCACCATGGCCCGTCGCCCGGATCTGGAAGTATTTGCGCGCAAGCACGGGATCAAGATCGGCACCATCGCCGACCTGATCCACTATCGCCTGAGCACCGAACACACCATTGAACGCATTGGCGAACGTGAGCTGCCGACAGTGCATGGCACGTTCCGTTTGATCACCTTTGAGGATCGCATCGAGGGCGGCGTGCACATGGCGATGGTCATGGGTGATTTGCGCCGTGAGGAACCGACGCTGGTGCGTGTGCATGTGATCGATCCGCTGCGTGATCTGGTCGGCGCCGAATACAGCGGGCCGACTAACTGGACGCTGTGGGCGGCGCTGCAACGGGTCGCGGCTGAGGGACATGGGGTTGTGGTGGTGCTGGCCAATCATGAATCGTCGCAGGCGTTGCTGGAACGTGTGCCGCAACTGACGCAGCCGCCGCGGCAGTTCAGTCGTTCGCAATCGCGGATTTATTCCGAGGTGGGGACTGGGGCGCAGATTCTGCAGAATCTGGGGGTGGGTAAGCTGCGGCATCTTGGGCCTCCTCTTAAATATGCCGGCTTGACTGGCTATGACCTCGAAGTAGTCGAGAGCATTCCCTTCACCGAATAAAGCTGCCCTCACCCCAGCCCTCTCCCGGAGGGAGAGGGAGCCGACCGAGGTGTTTGCCCGCTATACGCCGACCTGAAATACCGAGTCGAACTCAGGTTTGAACAGCCTCCAATCGGCCCCCTCTCCCGAAGGGAGAGGGCTGGGGTGAGGGGCTGGATCTAACATTCACAAAAACATCCAAGCCGAACGCATCAAATAACTGCCCGGCCAGATAACCGGTAAGGCAAAGTGCTTGCACAAAGTTTGGAATACCATAATATGATATTCCATAGACCGGACACTCCAACGAACGTCCAGCTACTGCTCCCGACAGGCGGGCAACAACGCAAGCCCGCTCAAAAACACAACAATGAGGGCGTAAAAATGGTGTTGAACAAAGCTGCAACCGCGATCTTTTTTGCGGGACTGCTCAGCGTCACCGGCCAGGCTGCAATGGCTGCCGAAAGCGTGAACTTCGTCAGCTGGGGCGGAAGCACCCAGGATGCGCAGAAACAGGCCTGGGCTGATCCTTTCAGCAAGGCCAGCGGCATCACCGTCGTCCAGGACGGCCCGACCGACTACGGCAAACTCAAAGCCATGGTCGAGAGCGGCAACGTGCAATGGGACGTGGTTGATGTCGAAGCCGATTTCGCCCTGCGCGCCGCCGCTGAAGGCCTGCTCGAACCCCTCGATTTCAAAGTCATTCAGCGCGACAAGATCGACCCGCGCTTCGTCAGCGATCACGGCGTCGGCTCGTTCTTCTTCTCCTTCGTCCTCGGCTACAACGAGGGCAAACTCGGCGCCAACAAGCCGCAGGACTGGAGCGCCCTGTTCGACACCAAAACCTACCCCGGCAAACGCGCCCTCTATAAATGGCCAAGCCCTGGCGTGCTCGAACTGGCGCTGCTGGCCGACGGCGTAGCGGCCGACAAGCTCTACCCGCTGGATCTGGATCGCGCCTTCAAAAAACTCGACACCATCAAGAAAGACATCGTCTGGTGGGGCGGCGGCGCGCAGTCGCAGCAACTGCTGGCGTCCGGTGAAGCGAGCATGGGCCAATTCTGGAACGGCCGTATCCACGCCCTGCAGGAAGACGGCGCGCCAGTGGGCGTGAGCTGGAAACAGAA
The DNA here is from genome assembly GCF_949767675.1 of Pseudomonas sp. IT-P395. NCBI lineage: Bacteria > Pseudomonadati > Pseudomonadota > Gammaproteobacteria > Pseudomonadales > Pseudomonadaceae > Pseudomonas > Pseudomonas sp. IT-P395. The sequence goes on along the minus strand of NZ_CATKPW010000010.1, from coordinate 6,919 downwards.
CCTGGTCATGGCCGACATTCTGGTCATCCCCAAAGGCTCGAAAAACAAGGACGCGGCGATGAAGTTTCTGGCCGCCGCCAGCAGCGCCAAAGGCCAGGCCGACTTCTCCAACCTGACCGCCTACGCCCCGGTCAACCTCGACAGTGTGGAGCGTCTGGATTCGACGCTGGCCCCCAACCTGCCGACTGCCTACGCTAAGGATCAGATCACTCTTGATTTCGCGTACTGGGCCAAAAACGGCCAGGCCATCGCGACACGGTGGAACGAATGGCTGGTCAAATGAAAATGGCAGCCACCGCGTCCCGTCCCTCCACTGCCACCGGGAGCGCCAACGGCGCTGCCGGTTCGGCCCACGGAACACAGGCGGTTGCGATGCAGCAAACCCCGTCCCTCAGACAACGCTGGCGCGGCGCCGGCAACCTCGCCCCGGCGTTGCTGTTCATCGGCCTGTTCTTTCTCGCGCCGTTGATTGGCCTGCTGTTGCGCGGCGTGCTCGAACCGACGCCAGGCCTTGGCAACTATGAGCAACTGTTCGCCAACTCGGCGTATGCCCGGGTGCTGCTCAACACCTTTTCGGTGGCCGGGCTGGTGACCCTGTTCAGCCTGCTGCTGGGCTTTCCGCTGGCCTGGGCGATCACCCTGGTGCCGCGTGGCTGGGGTCGCTGGATCCTCAACATCGTGCTGCTGTCGATGTGGACCAGCCTGCTCGCCCGCACCTATTCGTGGCTGGTGTTGCTGCAAGCGTCCGGCGTGATCAACAAGGCCTTGATGGCGCTGGGCATCATCGATCAGCCGCTGGAGATGGTGCACAACCTCACCGGCGTGGTGATCGGCATGAGCTACATCATGATTCCGTTCATCGTCCTGCCGTTGCAGGCAACCATGCAGGCCATCGACCCGATGATTCTGCAGGCCGGCTCGATCTGCGGCGCCAGTCCATGGACCAACTTCTTCCGGGTGTTCCTGCCGCTGTGCCGGCCGGGTCTGGCCTCCGGTGGCTTGATGGTGTTCGTCATGTCGCTCGGTTACTACGTCACCCCGGCGCTGCTCGGCGGGGCGCAGAACATGATGCTGCCGGAGTTCATCATTCAGCAGGTGCAATCGTTCCTCAACTGGGGCCTGGCCAGTGCCGGCGCCGCGTTGCTGATCGCGATCACGCTGGTGCTGTTCTACTTCTACCTGAAGCTTCAACCGGAATCCCCGGTTGGCGCCAGTAACGCGAGGTAAGCCGACATGCTCCTGACTCCCAATGCGATGAGCCGGCGCATGCGCTTCGGTCTCTACGCCACCACCGGGCTGATCGGTCTGTTCCTGCTGTTGCCGATCGTGTTCATCGTGCTGCTGTCTTTCGGCTCCTCGCAGTGGCTGGTGTTTCCGCCACCGGGCTGGACGCTGAAATGGTACGGCCAGTTCTTCTCCAACCCCGACTGGATGAACGCCGCTGCGGCCAGCCTCAAGGTTGCCGTGCTAACGACGATTTGCGCAGTGGCCCTCGGTTTGCCGACTGCGTTCGCACTGGTGCGCGGGCGCTTTCCCGGCCGGGAAATGCTCTACGGCCTGTTCACCCTGCCGATGATCGTGCCGCTGGTGATCATTGCCGTGGCGGTGTACGCGCTGTTCCTCAAGCTCGGTTACACCGGGACGATGTTCGCGTTTGTCGTCAGCCATGTGATCGTCGCGCTGCCGTTCACCATCATCTCGATCATCAACTCGCTGAAGCTGTTCGATCAGTCGATTGAAGACGCCGCGGTGATCTGCGGCGCGTCACGCCTGCAAGCGGTGTTCAAGGTGACGTTCCCGGCGATTCGTCCGGGCATGGTTGCCGGCGCCCTCTTCGCCTTCCTCGTTTCGTGGGACGAAGTGGTGCTCAGCGTGATGATGGCCAGCCCGACCCTGCAAACCCTTCCCGTGAAAATGTGGACCACCCTGCGCCAGGACCTGACGCCAGTGATCGCCGTCGCTTCGACGCTGCTGATCGGCTTGTCTGTTTTGGTCATGGTCATCGCCGCCGCGCTGCGCCGGCGCAACGAAATCAGCGCCTGAGCGCCCAGGAGTACGACATGAGTGCCGTGATCAAAGACGCCTCCCAGCAGAATGACAAACCCCTGGTCAGCCTGCGCAACCTGAACAAGCACTACGGCGACTTTGCCGCCGTCGACAACATTTCGCTGGACATCAAGGACGGCGAGTTCCTGACCTTCCTCGGCTCCAGCGGCTCGGGTAAAAGCACCACGCTGTCGATGCTCGCCGGATTTGAAACGCCGAGCAGTGGCGAAATCCTCGTCAACGGCCAGTCGCTGGTGAATGTGCCGCCGCACAAGCGTGATATCGGCATGGTGTTTCAGCGCTATTCGCTGTTCCCGCATCTGTCGGTGCGCGACAACATCGCCTTCCCGTTGGCAATTCGCAAACTGGCGGCGGCTGAGCGTGACAAGCGCGTCGATGCGATGTTGAAACTGGTGCAGCTTGAGCAGTTCGCCCATCGCCGCCCTTCGCAACTGTCTGGCGGCCAGCAGCAACGAGTCGCCATCGCCCGCGCCTTGGTCTACGAACCACGCATTTTGCTGATGGACGAACCGCTCGGTGCGCTGGATAAAAAGCTGCGGGAAGATCTGCAGGATGAGTTGCGCCAACTGCATCGTCGTCTAGGCATCACCATTGTTTACGTGACCCACGACCAGGAAGAAGCCATGCGCTTGTCGCAACGTATCGCGATTTTCAGTCATGGCAAGATTGTTGGTCTGGGCAGCGGTTATGACCTTTATCAGAATCCGCCGAATGCGTTTGTCGCCTCGTTCCTCGGCAACTCGAACTTCCTCAAACTCAAGGCGCAGGGCAATGCGGCGGCGAGTTTTGAGGGGCAGTCGTTGTCGATTCGACTGACCGCTGGGTTGCACACCGATCAGGACGTTTTGCTGATGGTGCGGCCGGAAAAGGCACTGGCGTTGAGCGTCGCGCAGGCGATCAGCGAACCGTTGCCGTCGGGTTGGAACGAGGTCTCAGCGAAGGTTGTGGAGGTTTTGTTCCTCGGTGAAAGCCAGACCTGTAGCGTAGTCACCTCGGGCGGGACTTCGATGACAGTGAAGGCGTTGTCGGCTGCTGGCATGCCGCTCAAGGCTGGCGACCCGGTGCAAGTGCGCTGGGCGACTGCCGACGCCTGCGTCTACACCGAATGGACCGAAAGCGACCTCAACAAAGCCGCCGGCGCCCACTGAAATCCCCTGTAGGAGCTGCCGCAGGCTGCGATCTTTTGATCTTGCTGTTAAAAACAAGATCAAAAGATCGCAGCCTCGTTTCACTCGACAGCTCCTACAGGAATGCATTCCGAATGTGGGAGCGAGCCTGCTCGCGAATGCGGTGTGTCATTCAACGTTGAGGTTGACTGACACGGCCTCTTCGCGAGCAAGCTCGCTCCCACAGGGTCTGCCGTCATTTCAAGAATGTCCCCCTCAGGGCCACCCCAGCGTCGGGCTGCGGTGGCTCTTTTTTTTGTCTCAAGGCGCCACCGTCACATCGCCCTGTCCACTCTCGGCCAGCGCTGCAGCGACAAACCCTTCAGCCTTCTTGCGCTCGACGAACGCCCGCACATACGCTGCGCCTGCCTCCCGCCCACGGGGCACCGCCATGGCCTGGCGAATCGCCGTGAATGCGCCGTCCAGCACGCGGTAACGCGCGTCGGCATCCGCGACTTTCTGCAATGGCTGACGGACACCGGCGGCGGCATCCAGGTGTTGCTCGATAAACAGGTCAACGGCACCCGCCGAGGTTTCGGCACGCTCCAATTGTGCGTGCTGCAGCGTGCGACTGAGGAACAGGTCGTAGGCTGCGCCTTTGCCAACGGCCAGTCGCAATCCTGGCTGATCCAGATCCTCGACCTGGCGATACGCCGACTGCACCTCGACCAGATAAGTCCCCTCGATGATCACGTACGGCTCGCTGAACGCAATCTGCGCCTCACGCACCCGCTCGATGGCGAGGAATGCCAGGTTCCACACGCCCTCCTCCAGCGCCGCGAAAACCTTGCCCGCCGCATCAAACGTACGCATCTCCAACTCGACACCCAACTCGGCAGCCAGCGCTATCGCCAAAGCCACCGAGACACCTTGCGGCGCACCATCCGCCCTGCGCTGCGCCAGCACCGGGTTACCGAAGTTGATCGCGGCATGCAGCACGCCGTCGGGCGCGAGATCGGCCATCACGGCCGGGGTGATTGGACTCATGGTGTTGCTCCCTGATTGGATAAAAAGTCAGTGTGCGTCGTGGCTGACACTGTCGAGGACACAACACACAGCGGGTAAGCCTTATGTCGTTGCCTGACAGGCACTCAAGTGTTCCAGCGCCCGACGCGTCACCGCATCGATGTAAGCCGCGTCACCATAGACCCGAGCCAGCAGAATCGCCCCCTCGTAATCCGCCACCCATTGTCGAGCGGTCAGCAAGGCTTGGACTTCATCGACCTGGCCTTCCAGCAAATGCGCAAACGCCTTGGCCCATGCATCGAAAAAGCTGCGAATCGGCTCCAGCAGTTCACTTTTGCCGTACGCCGCATCGACCGCCACCACACCCATCAGGCAACCGATCGAGTCATCCTGAAACAGCCTCGCCGCCTTACGCCCCATTTTTGTCAGGCGTTCTTCGGGGCTGAGTTTTTCATCAAAAGCTACGGCAAACAGGGTCTGGTTAATTACCTGATGCGTCCAGTCCAGCACGTCACGCAGCAAGGCTTCCTTATTGGGGTAGTGGTGATAGAAAGACGCCTTGGTGAAGCCGCAGGCGGCAGCAAGCACGTCCATGGTGGTGCCATGATAGCCAAGGCGCTTGAAGGTATTGGCGCACCGCAGAAGCAATTCTTCACGGGGGATTTTCAACGGTCGCACGAGTATTTCCTGATCCGGATAACTGGCGGTGATTCTATGACATAAGCCTGCCCTTCTCAATTTGACGGTTACCAACTGTTCGTTTAGTTTCTGTTTACCAAACAAATGGTCAGTAACTGGCGACCAATAGAATTCAAGGAGAGCAGAGATGAACGAAGCCAACAGTGGCCCCGGCAGAGTCACCCGCGAACAACACGGCCAGCTGTTTTTGATCGGTCTGGATCGCGCCGGCAAACGCAATGCATTCGACAGTGCAATGCTGACGGACCTGGCATTGGCCATCGGCGAGTATGAGCGCAATGACGAACTGCGCTGCGCCGTGCTGTTCGCGCATGGCGAGCACTTCACTGCGGGTCTGGACTTGATGGAACTGACGCCAAAACTGGCGTCTGGCGCCTTCAAGTATCCTGAAGAAGGCATCGACCCATGGGGCGTTTCCAAACCGCGCAGGCGTAAACCGGTGGTGGTTGCCATTGAAGGCATTTGCTGGACGGCGGGCATCGAATTGATGCTCAACGCCGACATCAGCATTGCCGCCACCAATGCCCGTTTCGCTCATCTGGAAGTGTTGCGCGGGATCTCACCCGCCGGCGGTTCCACCGTGCGCTTCACCCGCGCAGCGGGCTGGACCGCCGCCATGCGCTACATGCTCACGGGGGAAGAGTTCGATGCCACTGCCGCCCTGCACATGCGCCTGCTGACCGAAGTAGTCGAGCCCGGTCAGACTCTGGCACGCGCCATCGAATACGCCGAACGCATTGCCAATGCTGCGCCTCTGGCGATTCAGGCGACGCTGCAATCGGCGTTTCTGGCGCAGGATCAGGGAGACGATGCGGCATTGTCGAAGCTTGATGAACAACTGCTGGCCCTGATCAAAACCGAGGATGTCCGCGAGGGCGTCATGGCGATGATGCAGAAGCGCGAACCGCAGTTCAAAGGTCGCTGAAGGCTTTGCTCAACTCACTCGGAACAATTTCATGAACACCATGGCCGCAGCCTTTGCCGAATCGATCCAGAGACAGGACATCGCCCTCATTGCCCGCGATGGTTATCCATTGTCAGCCAAGCGCTACAGCGCGGCGGGCGCGGTCAAAGGCAACCTGATCATGGCCGGCGCCACCGGGGTGCAACAGCGCTTTTATCGGCGTTTTGCCGAGCACGCGGCGCGCCAGGGCTTTCACGTGCTGACCCTCGATTACCGGGGCATCGGTGAGTCGAAACCGGCTTCCCTCAAAGGCTTTGAGATGTCTTATCTGGATTGGGCTTATCAGGATCTGGCGGCGGCAGTGGATCTGCTAAGCCAGGAAGCGTTGCCGTTGTATTGGGTCGGCCATTCGTTTGGTGGTCACGCGATTGGTCTGTTGCCCAATCACCACGCCCTGACGGCTTGCTACACCTTGGGCAGTGGTGCGGGATGGAGCGGCTGGATGTCCAGAGCCGAGGCCTGGAAAATCCGTCTGATGTGGACGTTTGTGCTGCCGGTGATTGTCGCCCGCAAAGGCTACATGGCCTGGAGCATGCTGGGCATGGGCGATGATTTGCCGCTGGGCGTTTATAACGACTGGAAACGCTGGTGCAAATTCCCCCACTACTACTTCGACGACCCCGAGATGAGCCATCTGCATGCACTCTACGCCGAGGTCACAACGCCATGCGTTTTCGCCACGTCGGTCGATGATCCGTGGGCGCCGCCGCGTTCGCGCGATGCGTTTGTCAAAGCCATGGTGAATGCACCGCTGACATTGCTGGATCTGCAGCCGCCACTGGGCAGCAAACCGTACGGGCACATGGGTTACTTCCGCGAAAGCGCACAGCCGTTGTGGGATGAGGTGCTTGATTGGCTGCAAAGCGCCCCTGCACACACCACATAACCTGAGCTGCCGCAGGCTGCGATCTGTTGATCTTGCTGTTAAAAACAAGATCAACAGATCGCAGCCTCGTTTCACTCGACAGCTCCTACAGGAGTGCATTCCAACTGTGGGAGCGAGCCTGCTCGCGAATGCGCTGTGTCATTCAATGTTGATGTTGACTGACACGGCCTC